>NZ_JBFRGM010000035.1:0-41881 GCF_052115345.1 Mesorhizobium sp. 2RAF21
TCCAGCGGGAGGAATGATCGGCCTCGTGATCCAACACCAGCCGCACCGCACGCTCGCGCACCTCAGGGGAAAACTTGTTCGTCGTTTTGCTCGTCATGGCTCCATCCTATTTGGAAGTTGGAGCCTCCGGCAAACCCGGGGCGGTTCAATGGCATCATTCATGACTGCCTATCTTGGCCACGCAATCGTGTCTCAGTCGAAGAGTATATCGCGCCGGGATTTGCCGACTATGTGCTGAAGAAGGCAAATGGCGATCATCTTCTGTTCATCGAAGCCAAAAAAGCTGGCGTCTATTTCGACCTGCCTTTCCCATATGTCGACAGCGAGACGCACTGCTACATGTCGATGTCGAAGCTGATGTCGAACGAAAACATCAAAGCGGCGATCAACCAGGTCAAAGGCTATTGCTTCGACACCGGCTGTGAATACGCCTGCATCACCAATGGTCACGAATGGATCTTCTTTAAGACGTTCGAAAAGGGGAAACGCTTTGAAAACCTGCAGGCCTTCGTCATTCGGAGCCTGGCGTTCTTCGACAAGGATTTCACAAAAAGCCAAAACATGTTTTCCTTCGGGGCGATCTTCGATCGCGCTTCGCTCAACGAAGCCCTTTCAAGCTCGCCTCCCAAGGACAGACATATCTTCTTTCCGAAGGAGAAAATCCCTTCGTACGGCCACAAGATCAATTCGAACAGGCTTGCCGGTACGCTCCGGCCGATCGTTAATCATTACTTCGGCGTGATCGGGGACGACGACACGGAGTTCATGGAGCGTTGCTACGTCTCGCAGAGCGACTACACGCAAATGTCCGAGGGGATCAACGTTCTCATCGAGGATTCCTTGAGCCCCTATTTCAAGGGCTACGGCGTCAATCAGTTAGAGAACACCGGAAGGGGCGGGCAGCTTGGAGGTCGTCTCACCAAGAACATCAAGCGTGGCAGGAGGGGCGAGGTCCTCGTACTTTTCGGCGGCAAGGGCGCCGGCAAATCGACTTTCGTGAAGCGGGTCCTACGGCACAATCCGCCAAGGTGGCTTCGCGAGCATTCGGTCATCGCTATCGTAGATCTCCTCAAAGTTCCGGAAGACCAAAGCGTTATCCGTGAAACGATATGGTCGAGCTTGGTCGAATCCTTAGATGTCGACGGATTGCTTCAGTCGGCACGTGATAATCTGTTGAAGGAGCTGTTCGCCGACCGCTTCGAGATTGCACGAAAGCAGGATCTGGAAGGATTCGACAGAAAGTCCGAAATTTACAATTCCCGTCTGAACGCACTCGCCGCCGAATGGAAGCAGGACAAGCCGTACTGTGCCGCCAGGCTCGCGTCTTATTGGGCGTCGAAGGGAAAAGGCGTGATCGTCGTTGTCGACAACACCGACCAGTATTCCCCGGAACTTCAGGACTTTTGCTTCACATCAGCCCAGGAGATCAGCAACCTGCTGAATTGCGTCACTCTGATCTCGATGCGCGAGGAACGCTTCTACAACTCAAAGATTCACGGACTTCTGGACGCATTCCAGAATTCGGGGTTTCACATCAGCTCCCCCAAGCCCTCGACTGTGTTCAAGAAGCGAATAAGCTACGTGAATTCGCTGCTTAACGAACCGCAGCGCCGTCACAAGATCGGCCTCGAGGATACAAATGGGAAGATCATCGATGATTCGATGAACTATCTGTCGATCATTTTTAGGGACTTCAACAGCGAGCAGTCGCCGTTGAACGCTTTCTTGACAGCGTGCGCCCATGGCGACACCCGGTTGTCTCTCGACCTCTTCAGAAGCTTTCTGCTATCCGGCTACACCAACGTCGACGAAATGTTGAGTTCGGGAAATTGGGTCTTCAAGATCCACCAGATCATCAAGCCGGTGATGATCCCAAACCGCTACTTTTACGATGAGGCTCTGTCGGACATCCCGAACGCCTATCAGGTTAGGAATTCCCGGCATGGCTCGCATTTCACCGCGCTTCGGATCATGCGGAAACTGGCCAAGAGCATAGAGCGCACGACTCCTTCCTACGTCTCAGTCGCGGAGCTCAAATCTTATTTCGTGAACACCTTCAACATGGGTGACGACTTCACAGCGAATCTCGACGTTCTCCTGAAGCACGGCTTTGTCGAATCCAACAATCGATTGGACCAGTACTCAGACCAGGTCGACAGCGTTAAGATCACGACCTACGGGCTCTACATGGTCCGCGAACTCGCATACTTCTTTTCATATCTCGATCTCGTGTGCACCGATTGCGGCATCTTCAGCGAGCAGGTTAGCAACTATCTGGTCGACGCCGCCAGACAGGAATTCGATCTGTTTTCGAAGGGAGAGCGTCTCGAGCGCGTCAAAATCAGGCTCGATCGCGTTGAGAAATTCATCGAGTACCTTGCGGAAGAGGAAATGAGGGAGCGAGAGCTTTATTCGCTTGGGATGAAGGAAGAAGACATGTTCACACATACCTTGCGGAAATCGTTCGAGGAAGAAAAGCGCGTCGTAGCGAAAAGCGCCAAGCGCAACTCGGCACAGCGCTCCAACAAGCACTGGTCGCGCGGCCGCCGCTGACAGCGCCTCGTATTACCTTGGTGATATAGACCGGCCATCCGCCCGATAGCTAGTTTCCTTATCACGGACTTCGCCGGCAAGTGGTTGGCCGTCCGAGCGAAAGGAAACACATGACCTCTCTGCTCCCCCCAAGACCCAGTCGGGTACTCCGCCCCGCGCACCGTGCGCTTCCGATCGGGACGGAGCGCTACCTGGCGAAGGGTGGCGGCTCCCTTGCGGTCACCGTGAAAGCTGGCGACGCCGTCAAGATCATTGATAGAGAAGGGCTGCAGCGCGCGGAGGTCAGGCCGACCGACTTCGAGGGGCGTGATGACATTTCCATTCTTGGCCTTTCAGGCGGCGAAGGAACGTTTTGCATTTTCGGATCTGGTCGAGCCGGGGAAAGCGCCGAATTTATCGTGCAGCGCGACGCAACCCTGCATATCTCAGCCCCGGCGGACCAGATGGAGGTGACAGGACAAAACACGGCGACCGATCTGGAGGTGTTTATCCAACGCGCAAACCCAACTGCCGTGAAGGCGGGCGGGGCGCCGCTTCCGAATCCGCTTCGCGATCCGCTGCAGGAAATACGCATTCGCGCGGCGTCTGCTCAGGCTTTTCTTGTCAAGGCGGGCGAGTACATCCAGGTGCTTGACATCGATGGTCGTCAGATGACCGACTTTCAGTGTTTCTCTGCCCGCAAGTTAGATGCAGGGATCGAACACGCGCTCGACGCGACCGTCACGCGCACGCTTACCCATCGTGCGATGCCCATTCCGGGCTTGCCGTCCAAGGCATTTGCGTTCGATTTCGAGCCACTCGTTGAGATCGTTCGGGACACAGTCGGTAGACACGACGCCTTCGCGACGGCCTGCAACTCTCGCCAGTATGACGACATGGGCTATCCAGGCCATATCAATTGCACGGACAATTTCAACGGCGCTCTCGATCCCTACGGCATCGCCGCGCGCAAGGGGTGGGAGGCTTTGAACTTCTTTTACAACTCGAGAATCGACGCGCACGATCAGATCATTTCGGACGAAGCTTGGTCTCGTCCCGGCGACTACGTGCTGATGAAGGCGTTGACCGACATCGTGTGTGTCAGCTCCTCGTGCCCGGACGACATCGATTCAGGAAATGGATGGAATCCCACTGACATTCTCGTCCGCACTTATGCTGCCGACAACAAGTTTTCACGCGCGATCGCCTATCGCCCGACCCCAGATGCGGAACCACAGATGACTAAAGAAACGGCTTTTCATCCGCGCCTCTCCGCGCTTACCCGCCATCATACGGAGTATCGCGGATTCTGGCTTCCAACTCGCTTCAACAACGAGGGTCCGACGGCCGAGTACTGGGCATGCCGTGAGCAATGTGCCGTGATAGATCTCTCGGCGTTGCGGAAATTTGAGGTAACGGGGCCGGACGCCGAGGCCTTGCTTCAGTACTGCCTGACCAGGGACATCCGCAAGCTGGCTGTGGGCCATGTGGTCTACACGGCGATGTGCTACCCGAATGGCGGGATGATCGACGACGGAACAGTCTTCAAGCTCGGTCCCAACAACTTTCGTTGGATCTGCGGTGACGATTACAGCGGCGTCTGGCTTCGCGAGCAGGCGCAGAAGATCGGATACGAAGTCTGGGTCAGATCCTCGACAGATCAGATGCACAACATCGCTGTCCAGGGACCAAAAAGCCGCGATTTGCTGAAGGAGGTCATCTGGACCGCACCCGGCCAGCCGGCACTAGGAGAGTTGGAGTGGTTTCGCTTCAGTGTTGGAAGGATCGGTCATTTCGAGGGCGTGCCCGTGGTGGTCTCGCGCACAGGTTACTCTGGTGAAATCGGCTACGAGATATTCTGTCACCCCAAACACGCACTTGAGGTGTTCGACGCTGTTTGGGAGGTCGGAAAGAACTTTGGTCTGAAGCCAATGGGGCTGGAAGCGCTCGACATGCTTCGCATCGAGGCCGGATTGATTTTCGCCGACCATGAGTTCACGTCCGAGACCGATCCGTTCGAGGCGGGTATTGGATTTACCGTTCCTCTGAAGTCTAAGGCTGACGACTTCATTGGTCGGGAGGCACTTCTTCAACGTAAGGAGCATCCTCGTTACAAGCTCGTCGGGCTCGACTTAGATTCAAACGACGAGGTTGGCCACGGCGATGCCGTCTTTATCGGAAAAGCCCAGGTCGGCGTTGTGACGAGCAGTACTCGGTCGCCAATCCTTCGCAAAAACATCGCTCTTGCACGCATCGACGCACTCTCGTCGGCGATAGGTACTCAAGTCGAGATCGGCAAGCTCGATGGGCACGCGAAGCGGCTGCCTGCGACGGTAGCAAGATTCGCGCACTACGATCCTGAGAAACTGCGGCCCCGCTCGTGAGCGGTAACAAACTTCATGGGCGATGCCGCGAACCGACGTTAAGGCCATGTGTCGCTGCGGCGATCAATGGGCCGAACCTCGCTTCGAACGCCTCCCATAGTAGGTCGTACACGCCATCAAGCTGCCGTTCCAGCGAGCGTACCTGCGTATTGAACTCGCGCTGCATGGTTACGAGACCGGCGCGGAAAGCAATGTCGAGATCAAGTTTGCGGCCGTGTCGGTCGCGGCCGCGCGTTCCGTTGTAGCGATCTATGAAAAGTGAGGCGGTCTCGAACGTCGCATCGTCGTCGGTGAGCTCTAGTTCGACACCGCGGTGAACGCGACTATTTCGCTCAGAACGAACCAGTTCCTGGCTATCTGCGATCGCCTTGAGTTGCCGCCGTAGTTCGGTCGGGATGTCCGCCTTGGCAACTCGTTCGATCGTGCAGGCGCGTTGCGGGAGCCCCATCTCGAAAACCTCGTTGATCAAAAGCAGCGCGCAGTCGACGACGGATACATACCTGACAAGGAAAACATCCTTGGTGATCTGAAGCCACTGGTATCTTGTGAGAGGCATTTTTCTGAAGTTTGGTGGCACTGGGTCGAGCCACAACATGTCGCCAACGATGTTCAGGGATTCCACGCGCCGGGTTAGTGTCTTCATCCACCGCCCAGTGTCATAGGCATATTTGCAGTCAGGATGGCGGCAGAGCTCCTCGTAGCTGTCGAAGTGGTAGGCAACGATGCCCAGCTCCGACAGACGCGTGATGAAACTATGATGGTCGGAGGTCGCGATATGACGTTTCAGAAAGCGTGTTTGGCGACGCGGAGGTCTACTGCGAACGGCAGGTGAGGCCCGATCATTCATTGAGGCAATGGACCACCAGTTCCGCGAACGTGTCCCACAGCGCCGCGAGATGCTCCGATGTTGGAGCAAGGTTTGACGAGTGCACATACTTGTTGAGGGTGTCGACGGATATGATGGCGTCCATGGTCCGAGCCTTACGCACGACCTCGAGATACCGCTTGTCGACCTTCTCCCGCGAACGAAGGTCTTCCGCAACGGCAACGATCTTTTTGACGAGCGGGTCGTTTTCCACCGCCGTAGCGAGCGTGGTTTGCTTGAGGTAATTGTCGACCGACAACTCGATCAACACGCGGCATAGGACGGCGATTGCATTGGGGTGCTCTTCAAGGTCGAGCTTGAACTGAAGCTCCTCCCATATTGCTCGCTGTCGTTGCAGGCGGCCCGTCCACGCGACCCCGGAATCATGTTGAAGGATCAGCGCCGTACGCTTGGTCGGCCGAGGTGCGGTGGTGATCGAAACGACGGTAGCGACGCCACTATTTGTGGCCGCACTTGGCGAGGCGCCGGTCACTGGTTTGGCCGGCTTTGTCCCTCTGGACCCAGGAGAAGGCAAAGCGTCTGCTGCGGTCGGGAGCACTCCCTCCCGTTCCAACGCGTCGAGATAGGCGAGCTTTCGGTCAACGTCCCAAACGTCGTCCAGGGTTTTGCGCTTGGATACGAGATCTTCCGCGATCCGCGATAAAGCCTTCAGCGAAGCCTCTTCGTTGCGAATAAATTCGAAGCGGCCTCTCGCCATCGAAATGCCTACGCGGTTCCGGAATGCTTCTGCGGAAAGAAGGCGACTGAGATTGCTGCGCGGTATCTGACCTGATTTCGGAAGCAGGTCTGCAGCCCTCAATCTGGTTTCAATTTCGTCCGCGATGTTGAACTTACCGCCCTTACCCGTCCGGTTGACGAACGTCGTCTTCATCCGGCCTGTCCACGTGCTCTGTCCGACGCCGGACTGGCTTCCCGTATGACGGCGGTAGAGGATTTCATCGATCACGTCCCTATCGGGTTCAACCCGGCAAAGGATTCGATCGGGAAAATGTCCGACCCACTGGGATCGAAGTTTTTCAAAATACTCTCGAAGCTCGGCGTTCGGCGCACGCTTTGGATCCGCCAACACCTTGAGGCAAGTCGTCCGGCGGTTCCCATCGAATACGATGAACTGACGCCCTTCCTGATAGACCAGAGGCGGCTCGAAGAGCCCTTTGGACTTCACGATGTCTTCGGCAAGTTTTCGCATCTGCCCAAGATGATTGGAGAAAAGCCAGCCTATGGCTGCAGTCTCGTTCTCTAATTCACCGTGACGATCGTTCGAACGATTAACAAGTAGCTCGCTAAGTGCGATAGTACGATATGCCATGTCACCCCCGCCCATGTCGATAAACTTGGAGTATATTCACGCTATAGATGCAAGATCTTTCCGTGAATTGCATCTCATCGACATGGTGTTGTTCACTGAAAAGCGGAGGCAAGGATTCGAAGCGATGTTTGAAAGCTGTGACTTCGCATTGGGAGGCGCTGATCGAGACATCGTCTCCCGCTGCGAGTGCTTCGAATGATTCAGCGACAGTTTAGGCGGTTCGCGTCTCCCTTCCGGTGACGCTGCGCATTTTCCCTGCAGCCAGACCGATTACCCTGTTAGCGACTATTCCGATGATCGCGATCGACAGCCCAGCAAGGAGTCCCCGACCAGTGTCGACCTCGGGGAGCGCCTTGAGGATTTCCTGTCCAAGATCTCGGGATCCAATGAGCGCGGTGATGGAGGTCATGGCGAGAGCCATAAGGATCGTCTGGTTCAGGCCAAGCAGGATTGCTGGCATCGCCAAGGGCAGTTCAACGTATCTGAAGCGCTGTCTTCGGGTTGTCCCACTGGAGATCGCCGCTTCGATGATGGTGGGGGAAACCCCGGAAATGCCTAGATACGTCAGTCTTACAATTGGAACTGTTGCGTACCCTATAATCGCGATGATCGATGCCAGGTCTCCCACACGGAACAACATCACTACCGGGATGAGGTAGATGAACGACGGAAAGGTCTGGAGGGTATCGCAGATGGCCAGCACGCCGCGTGCTAAGCGCGGACTGTGCGCCGCGGCGACGCCGATCGGTACGCCGATCACGATGCAGATGATCACGGAGATGGTCGTGAGATACAGCGTCAACATCGCGGGCACCCATAACCCGGCGACGCCGACGACGGCCACCATGGCGATGTTCGGCAGCGCGAAGTTCAGCCCGCCCATACGATACGACAACCAGCCAAGCAGAAACAAGGTCGCCGGCCATGGTGCGGCGACAAATGCCTTTCGAACCGGAATGAGCACATAAATCGTCGCAAGGTCGCGAAACTCGCCCAACGGGTTGGCAAGCGTGATCGAAAGCCACCGAACGAACGTGTCCCAAACGGGAGCGGTGGTTACCGTCATTGTCCTGGGGAGAACTTGGACCGCGGGGAAGAATTGAGCGAGGGTTACCGCCACGATCAGCGCGCACATAACAATGAGCAGGTGCCCGTGTCGCACGAAAAGGTTCGTTGGCTTCACGTGGTAGTCCGCGGCTTTTCGTGCCCAGGCGCGGGTCAATCTATCCAGAGTGATCGCGATTATTACGATTGCGACCCCACTTTCCAAGGCTCGGCCAATTTGAAGTTGCTGCAGTGCCACCAAGAGGCGATGGCCCAAGCCCGTCGCGCCAACGAGTGCCGAGATCACGGTCATAGCCAACGTCTGCATAACCACCTGGTTGAGGCCCACAAGGATCTCAGGCAGGGAGCTTGGCACTCGGACACGCCAGAGCAGTTGCCACTCTCGACAACCTGCGACGCGGGCGGCTTCGATGGCACTCTCCGGAACGCCGCGCATCCCAAGCAGCGCGCAGCGCGCCATCGGCGGGAAGGCGAAAATCGAGCTTGCGATCATCGCAGGCACAGGGCCGAAGCCGAAGAAGACCGCGATGGGCGCTAGGTATGCGAGATGAGGCGTCGCCTGCATCGCGTCCATGACCACGCTCGCACCTCGTTCCACGCGCTTGTTGCCGAACATCGCAATGCCGAGCATCAGGCCAAAGAATGCCGAACTTGGAACTGCCATAAGAATGAGTGAAAAGGTCCGCATGGCATCTTCCCACAGGCCGAAAACCGCTAAGTATAGGACGCTCGAGCCACCAAGCAGCGCTAACGCTCTTCCGCCTAGCTTGTGACCGATCACCGCGACAGCTATAGCTACGAACGCCCATGGCAGAGGCGGGATGGAATAGGGACGGAAGCCGCGATATAGAAGTCCTTCGAGCAGCCCCAGAGGCGCAGAAATTCCCGCAGCCACAAGGCGGGTCACATCTCGCACGGTCACGCCGTAAACGCTGATGTCGCGCGCGACCCAATTCACGCCCTGCGTCACGTAACGGCCTAGTGGAAATGTCATGATCTCCGGCCATGCCGCGAGTGACTGCGAAAATCGCGAGGCGAGGAGGAGTAGCAGCGAAACAACCACTGCCGGGATCCAATACGGCAGTCGCATTCCCGGAGAAAGCTGCAGGCTCAAATCTGGTTGAAGCATCTTCATTGCGCCATCTCCTCTGGGAAGAGGGCAGCGATCATGCCCTGGCGCGTGATGCGGCCGACCGGCTGGTTTCGGTCGTCCACGACGGTGACGTCGAACTCCGATCGCAAAACACGCGGTGCGGCTTCCTCGATAGAAGTGGACGCCGAAATCGATAAACCATGCGGTACGCCGACGCCCGGCAGCATGATCTTCCCGACAGTCACCAGCTTTTGTCGAGGCGCCGTCTTGGTAAACGCTCTGACGTAGTCGGTCGCCGGGTTCGTGATCAACTCCTCCGGCGTGTCCAACTGGACGAGGACGCCGTCTTTCATTATCCCGATCCGGCTTGCCACTCTCACCGCTTCGTCGAAGTCATGAGTAATGAACACGATCGTCTTCTTGAGGAGGCGCTGCAATCGCAAAAACTCGTCTTGCATCTCACGTCTGATCAGCGGATCGAGAGCAGAGAACGGCTCGTCAAGAAACCAAAGCTCCGGGTCGCCGGCCAGCGAACGAGCGATGCCGACGCGTTGTTGCTGGCCTCCCGACAGTTCATGGGGAAAATAGCTTTCTCGCCCATTGAGCCCGACGAGCTTGAGAAGGTTATGCGCCTTGGTCATTGCCTCCTCAATTGAAAGACCTCGTATTTCCAGTGGGAACGAAACGTTACGTGCCGCGGTTCGGTGGGGTAGAAGCCCAAAATTTTGGAACACCATTCCAAGCTGCCGGCGACGCATGTCTATGAGACGCGACTCGTTAGCCTCGGTGATGTCTTCGCCATTGAATTTGACGGCCCCCGCCGTCGGGTCAATCAATCTGGACAGACACCTTATGAGCGTTGATTTTCCCGAGCCGGAAAGGCCCATGATCACCAGGATTTCCCCCTGTTCGACAGTGAAGGACACGTCGCGGCACGCTCCAACATATCCTTCGCCCGCAAAATCGGCCTCGGACGGATTGTTTTCATGACGGCGCAGGAATTCCTTGGGATCGGCCCCATAGATCTTCCAGATATTTTCGCATGACAGTTTGGGCGTCATCGTTGTCTCCTGAGATTAGGAGTGGGGTCCCTCGTTCGGGACCCCACAGCTTCATTTCATCCAGGCAGTCCATACGGACTCGTTCTCAGCGACCCATTTGGCGGCCGCGTCCTCCGAGGTAAGCCCACTGACATCGACCATCGCCGAAGCGGCTGCGATTTGCTCGTTCGTGAAGTTGATCTGCTTCAGCACCTGAGAAGCGGCTGGCCATTTCGTCTCCAGACCTTTCCACGCGGCCTTTTTGAGGTAGCCGTTGGCTGGCGCGCCGCAGTCATACACGGCGTCAGGGTTGCTTCCCCATTTGGGGTCAGAGAGGCATTCGGCAGAGTATTGCGGGAATTCTACGAATTCGCCTTTGAAGCGAGCTTCAATGAAGTTCGGCGTCCAGTTGAAAAGGACGATAGGCTCTTTGCGATCGTAAGCCGCCTGTAATTCCGCCCAAAGCGTCGCTGCTTGTCCTACAGGCACTTCCTCGAAATTCATCTTCAAGGCCGCAATTCGTTCCGCATAGTGCTTGCCCCAATCGGCAGGGGGTCCGACAAAACGGCCCCTATCGCCGGTTTCTGCCGTGGCGAACAGTTTTGCGCATTTGTTCAACGCCTCCCAGCTCGGAAGGCCGGGGCAAACGCCCTTGACGTATTCCGGATACCACCAGTCTTCTCGGGTGGTCGCAGCGTGGGTCCCGTAGTCCACCAGATTGCCGGTGGCCAGGGCATTGTTGAATGCGGTCAGATGCGAGCCTTCCCACACCTCAATCTGGAAGTCGAGGTCGCCGTCGGCAATGGCCTGAAACTGAAGCTGACCGTCTGACGGGATGTATTCGACCTCGAAACCCTTCTTCTCAAGAAGAATGCCTGCGACATGGGACAGCACATTCTGGCTGGTCCAGTTATTCATGGAGATTTTGATAGGTTCATCTGCCCGAACGAGGCTAGCGGCTGTCATCACTAGCGAAACCGCAATAAGGCCTGCTTTTACCAATGTTGTCATGTTGCTCCCCTTTTTTGAGTTTGGCGCCGCCCTGGGTTCCCATGGGTTCAGAGCGTAGCGGGGAGGCTAGGCGTCAACATGCGGGAGGCACATATGCCTAAATATATAGGCATTTTTGTGCGACATCCCGCTATAAAACCTCAAAAAACTTTGATATATGTGGTTTTGTGTTGGCATCTCGACGCATTCTGAGGTAATGAAATGTCGCAGCCGCAATTAGTGCACTGGGAGGATTCAAATGGACCGTTTTTTTCTCGGGCAAAGTCCCTCGATCGACGCCGGGGCGGTAACCTCCATCTCTTTCCTGATTACCGACCGCTTCTCAATCCTGAGTTTTTCGGCTGCTACGCAGGTTCTGAAGACTGCAAACGATGTGCTGGGCAGAAAGGCCTACGAGTTTGACATCGTCGGATCGGATACGCTCGAGGTAACGAGCGACAGTGGCGTAGTGGTCAGGGCGGACTATTCTTTGAGCGACCTGAGAGTGGAGCCGAGACGGCGACAGCCTGATATTATCTACCTTTTCGCCGGAGCGATCGTCGATAGCACCGACCGTAGGCAGGTGAGCGCTTGGCTGCGAGAACTCGTACGTCGAGGCGGAAGAATCGTAGGCTTCGACACCGCAGCGTTCTGGATCGCAAGCGCCGGACTGCTAACCGGGAAAGTCTGCACGCTGCACTGGGAGTCCATCCCGATTTTCGAGGAGCGTTTCGGCATGCACGTTGAAGTCAGTCGCGACGTCATCGTCGAGAGCGGCATGATTACCACATGCGCCGGTCAGGCGTCAGCCATCGACTACGTCCTTCATCTCATCGCCCGTGACCATGGAGAGCTCGTTGCAACGCGCGTTTCGGAGGCAGCGCTGGTCGACCGTGTCCGGGCGTGCAACGAACCACAACGCGTCCCACTCCAAATCAAACTTGGAATTGCTAACGACCGGCTGGTTCACGCAATAGAATGCATGATGAAAAGCCTAGACCGCCTCGTCGTCATCGATGACATTGCAGACGCCGTCCACGTCTCGCGAAGACAATTGGAGCGCCTGTTCAGGGCGGAGTTCGGGTTGTCCCCATCTCGATACCATATGGTTCTTAGAATGGAGCGGGCACATCTTTTGCTGAGCAGGTCGAATCTTTCGGTCTTGGAAATCGCAGCGAGCTGCGGCTTTGGTTCCCCGCCGCACTTTTCCAAGACCTACAAAGGGATTTATGGCGTGCCGCCACAACAGACGCGTCAGTTAGCGCGCGGCGCCGCGTCCGTCAGCGAGACAACTCAGTCCAAACTGGGCCTTCAACGGCCGATTGGCGCGGCACCCGACGAAATTCCCGAACCCCAAGAGCGGATGCTGGCTCAAGCATCTTAGGACAGGAGAGAAAAGTGTACGACGATTGCAAGTTGGCAATTTTCGACATCGATGGCACCCTTACAGACACTGTAGCGGTTCACCAGGCGTCGTTGCTGGAGACATTATCAGCGTACAATTTCAGCGAATTGAATACCGATTGGGGATCTTACCGTCATCATACCGACAGTGCCATTTTCTATGATGCTTGGAGGGACGGTACGGCCTCGCCTCCCTCCGCTGAAGACAGCAGCGTCTTCTTCGATACTCACGTGGCCTGCTTTAGACGGTTGGCTGAAGCAGGTATCGAAGAGATAGCCGGAGCCAGCGCATTCGTGGACGCTCTCGCTCGCAACGGGTGGGCGGTAGTGTTCGCCACGGGCAGCATACGTCCGTTGGCGATTGACAAGCTCTCCAAAGCAAACATTCCGTTTGACTCCGACGCGCTGGTGACAGCGTCGGAGTTCTATTCCAGGACTGATCTGGTCAGGGAGGCAATCAAGACCGCGGATAGGCTGTTCGGAAAACGCGAATGGCGCGCGGTGTCGATTGGCGACGGTGCGTGGGACCTGAAAACGGCCCGACTTCTCGACATCCCGTTCGTGGGGATCGGCTCGGGCCTGGGCTGCCAAGGGGGCGATTTCCCGGTCCTCGATGATTTTACCAGCATTGACGCCGCGGTACGCGCGGTGGAGGGCGCCGTCAGCAGGAATTCACTCTTGATTTGACAACTCGAACCACAACTCGAAATCGGCATATGACCTGAAAGTGAGGGGCATACTGTGAGACACTCCAATTTCGCCTTCATCAAAGCGGCCTGGCATTCCGAAGTCGTCGATCGTGCGCTGGATGGTTTTCTCGAGGTGGTGAGCGAGAGGCAGGTGGAAGTGTTCACCGTTCCCGGTGCATTGGAACTTCCGCTTCTCGCGCGCGACCTTGCTGCAACGAAGCGCTTCGACGCAGTGGTCGCAACTGCGTTCGTTGTCGATGGAGGAATATATCGTCACGACTTCGTCGCGCAGGCGGTGATCGATGGGCTCGTGCGTGCCGGCCTTGAGACGGGCGTACCGGTGCTGTCGGTATCGCTCACCCCTCACAACTACCAAGAGACGGAGTTTCACACGGCGATCTATAGAGAGCATTTCGTCACTAAGGGGCGAGAGGCCGCCGAGGCGGCGCTGAAAATAACAAGGCTTCGAGCCGAATGCGGGCTTCCGCCCGCTTCGACGGGCAAAAAAGACGAGGTCCGATATGCATGACCACTCTCAGGATAACCTTTCCGGCGCATTTGCCGCGCGAGCTGCAGCCGATCTCGTGAACACCTATGCCAATTGGTCCAGCACCTACGATGACGAGGCGATGAGGCTCGGCTACTGTCTGCCGTTTGTCATAACGGCATGGGTTGCCCGATATGCTGAAAGCCTCGAAAGCAAGATTCTCGATGCTGGCTGCGGTACCGGACTGACTGGCCCATATCTTGCGGCGCTGGGCTACGGCGACTTGCATGGTCTGGATTTTTCTCCTGAGATGCTTGAGCGCGCGGGTCGCCGGGGAGTGTATCGATCACTCACAAGAGGGGAGCTTGGAAAGGCGCTCGACTGGCAAGATGCCACGTTCGATCTGATCCTTTCTGCTGGCGTTTTCACACAGGGGCATGCGCCGGCAAGCAGCTTCGACGAACTTCTTCGGATTTTGAAACCGGGCGGCTATCTTACGTTCACAATCCGAGACATCACACTGGAAACTCACGAGTTCGATGGTGCTTTAAAAGCGATGCTCCACCAACGGCGGGCGAGTCTTGTCGAGAAAAGCCCGCCGTTCAGATCGTTCACGACATCGAACCCAGACATTGCCGTGAATGTCATGGTCCTCCAAAAGTTATAGTGCGCGTGCGTTGATCTTTGTTCCTCGCGAGCGGTGGAAAACATGACCCCGCCATTGTCCCCAGCGAAGTTGACCTCTGCGATCGGCGTCTGCGGCCTCTGACATCTGCAGGGCCTACCCGATACTGGACGAGGTTCTGTTGCGCCGGCCAAGGATGTGTAAAATATTGATCTGCATATCCGGCCTGAAATCTCCAAAAGCGGGAACTCAGGGAAACGGTTCGGCGTTCCCCCCGCAACTGTAATTGACAAGATTTCATTAGTCGTTTGAAGGAATTGCACCGAAATGAGGAAAACCTATATTAAAGCTTGAACGTAACCGCGATACGTCAATCAAGCGTTGACACTTGTGGTGGTAGTTTCTAGGTCCTGTTGACAAAGTGGATTCCCGAATCGGCTGGAGCGTGATTCAAAGCTGGCTTTTAGGAGGCGGCTTTGGCCCGAGGCGATTTAAGCGATGCGGAATGGAAGATCATTGAGCCGTTCCTCCCTAGTGAACGGGGTCGCAAATCGCGCCCATCGCAGGACAATCGACTGTTCCTGAACGGAATGCTGCATGTCCTACGCGTCGGATGCCCGTGGCGGGACATGCACGAGCGATACGGCAAGTGGAACTCTGTCTATGTCCGCTTTCGACGGTGGGCCGAGCAAGGCGTCTGGGATGCGCTTCTTGAAACGCTCGTCGAGCTTGGCTTAACCGACGACTGGCAGCACATGATCGACAGCACCACCGTCAGGGGCCACTCCCAGGCCGCTGGCGCAAAAGGGGGACTCATAAGGAGGCTTTTGGTCGATCACGCGGCGGCTTTACGACGAAAATCCACGCCAGAGCCGACGGTCAGGGACATCTTCTTGGCTTTATCCTGACAGGCGGAGAGGCATCCGATTATAGTGCCGTTCCGGCTTTGATGGCCATGCCGGTCAACAAACCCCGCCTGTTCCTGGCTGACAAGGGCTATGATGGCGATAGCGTTCGCGAGGAATTGCTGATCCACGGCATCAAGCCCGTGATCCCGCCGAAGAGCAACAGGAAAGACCCGCCCTCCTGCGACTTCAAAGCCTATAAGGATCGCAATCGTATCGAGCGGATGTTCAACAGGCTCAAGCAATTCCGCCGGATTGCGACCCGCTATGATAAGACCAAAATCTCATTTGCAGCATTCCTTGCCCTTGCTGCTGTTCGAGTGTGGCTTCCGTTATTCACGGGATCGCTTGCGGTGTCCACAGATCATCCGCAAGCCGGACATCCTTGAAAAATGATTTGATCCTTTTGAGCACAGTTTCGTCCGACGAGGAGACTTCGTAGAACGTGCTATCTATGGCACGAATTGTCACCCACATGTCGTCCTGCGTGTTTGGGAATGATCCTACGAATTCACCCCATATAACTTGACGAGTGTTCTTAGCTAGTGCCGCCAAATCAGGACCGGAAAGCCGCGTATCCTCCTGGGCCAAAACCTCAAGCTGTTCGCCGCCATCACCAGTTGCCTCAAACCACGCGTGGTGCGGTTCCGAAGATTTTATCGTCGACACTTTCCAATCGGCTTGCAAAGCGCGGGGCGCAAGGAGGTCAAGCAGATGGCGCAGATCAAGTGCGAGGGCGTGTTGTTTGAGATCATAAATTCTGAGCGTCGCCATGGCAGTCCTCTACCAGGCAAGCTCCCATCAGACACATGACTTTGTCAACAGGACCTAGGAGTTGGTCAATGAAGCGGAAGGAGTCGACCATGACATTCGTTCACAACATGCGTATCGTGGCGTCCGCCGCTCTCCTCGGCGCTGTTTTGGTCGGGGCGGTTTTGAGCGGTGCCGACGATGGACACTTTCAGGATATGTTGAAGTATGGCGGCGCGTTTATAGGTGCCGCCCTCGCATTGATCGTTCGGTTTAGTCGCTGAGTTTGCATCGGGGACGGGTCGCGGTCGGATATGCCTTTACTTGACGCCGTCAACCGTTTTGCGGACGGAAGCTGGTTCGACATAGTGTCACTTGTCGTGGCGATCGTGTACGCCGTTCTTCGTTGGACGAAATGTAGCGGGGCTTACAACCTGGTCTCGAGGACAACAGGCTTCGACGTCCTCAATGGCGTCAGTATATTTCCTTTGTTCATGCTTGCTTTGTCGGTCGTTTCTTCAAGCGTTCTTGCATCGATCCTCACATCGAATAAGCTCATACTTTCCACCGCGGGCTTAGTCGCGCTCTTCGCCGTTCTGGAAGATGTCAATCCCAGCAAGAGCGAACGTTAGGCCAGCCTATCGTCGTCGGTGTGAGCATCGGCGAAGAAGCTCCGCCTTTAAAGCGGAGCTTCTTGTAGTCCTACTACTTCAGGAATGCGTCGATGAGTTCAGCGGCACGCTTGGGCTCTTCCCAAAACATGTTGTGGCCGTTTGACTTGAACGTCTCGAATTTAGCTTCTGGGAAAGCGGCCTTGAGCCTCTCTTGGTGAGGTCCGTCGAACATGGGATCCTGGTCGCCCCAAAATATCATCAAGGGCGCTTTAAGTAGAGAGGCGGTGCTCCGCATGTTGCCCACGGAGACATCCCAGAGAGTTTCCTTCCACACTCTGAGTGGAACCGCAGTGCTCTCAGCGCGCATGTGCTTCAGAAATTCCTCATCGACCGGATGCGGGCTCCAGTACCAGTCGAGCATGAATTTACTGTCAGGATCGAATGGCTCTTTCACAGGCATCACGTTGTCCCACAGCCAGGTTCCAGGGCCGCCCGCGATGTCAAACGTCGAGGAAACAAGCACGGCTTTGTTGACCTTTTCCGGATAGCGCTCAGCGAGGGCCTGCGTGGTGAACGAGCCGAGCGAATGGCCCACAACGTCTGCTTTGTCTATGTGGACGGCATCCAGAAATAATTTCGCGTCCGTCGCGAAATCGATAAAGGAATAGCAGCATTCAGGTGCACTGGTCTTTCCATGGCCTCGAAGATCGATCGCGTAGATGTGATAGTCGCCTTTCAGATAAGGAATCATAAGCGACCAGGTGCGCGCGTTGTCAGTAAATCCGTGGATCAACAAGAGCGGTTTCCCAGTCGTATCCCCGATCTCGTTGTAGGCCATCATAACACCGTTTGGCAGTGCGATGGTCTTTTTTGCTCCAGCCCATTCGCTCTGGGTTGGGATGGGAAGTTGTTGAGCGGAAGACATTGTCGGTGCGAGTGCCAGACCGATAAGAACAGACAATAGTTTAACTATTTTCATTGAGTTCCCCTTCGTTGCTAGGTTGACGATTCAGCGGTCGATTTTGCGGGGGAGGCGCGTACAGAGTCTGGTGGGGTTGATTTGCGGCCCCACCAAGGCGATGGCGAAAAATCTTTCAGCTTTTCCGGCGGTCTGGGCGGCCGCGCCAATTGAAATCGCGAAACTCCAGTCGACGGCGCCATCGTGAATATCGCGAAGCGTGCTCGGCCGATATCGGGCGTCTCAGCGATGTGTATGATCGGGTCCGGCGCTGCGCTTGCGGCTCTGCTCGAAAGAAGTTGATTATGGATAACGACGACAAGCTCGATCTTAAGAGGATTCTGTTCGACGTTTTCGTCGGCACGTGGTCGGTCAGGCGCGTCATTCTGGACAGGCTTGGCATGGGGCGTGTCATGTTCACTGGGTTGGCGACGATCGCAACCGATGACTTCGAGGAGCGCGGCGAGACGTTGCTCGGTGGCGGTTATCGCTCACAAAGCAGTCGGCATTACCGTCTACTGCTCTCTGGAGCCAAGCTCGTTGTCTCGTTTCCCGATGGACGCGAGTTTGTTGAAATCGGTGGCCAGCCGGCGCAGTATGTTCGGCACGAGTGCGGCGAAGATACCTATCTCGGCAGGTTCTTTTTCCCTGCGCCA
Source organism: Mesorhizobium sp. 2RAF21 (assembly GCF_052115345.1). Lineage (NCBI taxonomy): Bacteria > Pseudomonadati > Pseudomonadota > Alphaproteobacteria > Hyphomicrobiales > Phyllobacteriaceae > Mesorhizobium > Mesorhizobium sp. 2RAF21. The sequence goes on from NZ_JBFRGM010000035.1 coordinate 18,388, forward strand.
ACGGCCTGGGTCGAGGCCTGGTCCGTCAGCGGGCCACGCAAAAATTATCGTAGCTTGGCAAAATATACGCGGCTCGACGATTCATCAACGGCGATGGAAAATACTTAAAGCCTCGAGAGTGCTCAGCGTGGTTGCAGCTTCTTTCGCGGCGTCCGCCGGATCTGCTGCTTTGCCGACCCGTTAAAGTGCTGTCGGTGTTTTAGATTCGTACTGCCACGTCGGCTGTTGGTTGGCCTTTTAGCGGGCGCCCATCAACGCCGCGACGTCCAGCATCCTCGTCGAAAATCCGAATTCGTTGTCATACCATCCGAAGACACGTAACAGACCACCGGGTGCCACCGAAATCTCGGGCCCACAGATAACCAAAGATTCCGGGCGGGCCCGCAAATCTACCGATACTAGCGGGCGGTCGGTCCAGCCCAACACCGAAGAAGCTTCCGCTGCCTGACACAACTCCATCCGAACCTGATCGAGGCTCGGCCCAATTCGAGTTGATACGGTTAGATCGATTGCAGATACGCTCGCCGTTGGCACTCTGATCGCTCGTGCCTCGATCTTGCCCGCCAACCGGGGCAAAACTTTTCCCAAGAGCTTGTGAGCACTCGTGCTTGTCGGCACCATCGACAGCGCTGCGGCGCGACTTCTCGCAAAATCATCGCGTGGCTGGTCAACTGTCGGCTGACTGCCGGTGTAGCAGTGAACGGTCGTCATCTGTCCTCCTGCAATTCCGTAGGCGTCGTCGATGATCTTTAACAGTGGCGCAAGTGCGTTAGTCGTGCATGAAGCATTCGAGACGATCTTGTGGTCACCGATAGCTTCCTCGTTGGCTCCCAGGACAACCGTAACGTCTGCGGCTTCGGCGGGCCCGGCAATGAGAACCCTGGATGCACCCGCCTGAAGCGCACGAGATACAAAATCCCGGCTAGAAGGTTGCCCCGTACATTCAAGGAAAATGTCGACGTCGGTTAGGTCCAAGCCCCGGACGTCGAGTTCTCGGTGGAAGGGTATGAGGCGGGACCCGATCGTCAATGCGCCTTCGAAGCTGCCAACCGGTTGCGGCCACGGTCCGAAGACGCTGTCGTACTGAAACAGGTAGGCGCAACTCTCCAGCGGCGCGACGTCGTTTATCATCACAAGCTGAAACTCGGTTCTTGAATTCAGCAGTATGCGAAGAATGGTGCGGCCTATTCGGCCGAAACCGTTGATCGCAATCCTAATAGGCTTTGTCATTCCACTCGCTCCCCTTTGGCAATCCCCGTTGTGTCGGCTCCTGCCATCTTTTTCAATTCACGCCCGCGCCAGCCCGTTACTCCAACACGCCTGTGCCGCTCCTGATGTCGAGTCCCCGACGAAAATTGATCCAGGCTGGTGGCGCGCGAGCCGCGTCGACCCAGTCTGATGGCTTCGCTAGAACATTCGAGCGCCCCCAGTCCCTAGTTCAAAGGAGCTTGTCGCGCCAAGGGAATAGCTGTGCCGCAGGCATCAACGCCAACCGATTTGGAGGAGCCGCAAACGAGTTATCCAACTGCAGGGAACCTTGCGGTGGTCAGGGAATGGACCGCTCAAATCCGTATGCACGCCGTAGCTCTTAATTTCGGTGTGTGGCCGGCTTGCATCCTCGACAGAAGGGTCGGCAGCATTTATCTATGAATAATGACCGCTGCCACCGAAGACACGCTCGCCAACCGCATCAGCCGCGTTCTCGCGGAGCGTATCGTCACCGGCGCGCTCGAGGCGGGCAGCAAGCTGAGGCAGGACCACATCGCCGACGAGTTCGACACCAGCCACGTACCGGTGCGGGAAGCATTCCGTCGCCTGGAGGCTCAGGGTCTGGCGATCAGCGAAAGTCGAAGGGGGGTTCGTGTTTCCAGCTTTTCGAGGGCCTCTGTCGAAGAGGTCGCGCTCATGCGCTCGGTTCTCGAAGGGCTGGCATTGCGGCAAGCCGCGCCGCATCTGACGGCGTCCATGCTCGACGAGGCAATGTCGGCGGTGGTCGCCGGCGACACGGCGCCGGACGCGCGAGCATGGGATGAGGCGAACCGTCGCTTTCATCAACTGTTGCTCGCACCATGCAAAATGCCGCGACTGCTCACGACGATCGATGATCTGCAGATGGTCGGCTCGCGTTACGTGTTCGCAGCCTATGGTGCTGACTGGACCCCGCGGATAGACTTTGACCATCACTCTATTCTTGATCATCTGCGGCGAGGTGAGGTCAACCACGCCGTGGTGGCTCTTGAACGACATGTGCAGCGGATCGGTCCGATCCAGCGCTGATCGGCGTTTCCGTAAGCGCAAGCTGCGGTCGCGCTGACTCCCGCCGCACTTGCACAAATCTTATCCCTTGTTTCGCCTCATGATTGATTTCCTGCCTCGGTAATTCCCCGGCAGGTTTGTTGCACAACTGCCCCGTTGTCAATTTTATAGATAATTATAGATTCTATCTATCATAAATGACTGGAGGCAAGACATGATGCAGGCGCCTGAGGTGATGGAAGCCCGGATGAGCGATAGTGATGCGACAATTATCTATAATCTTCCGTTCAATGATCTTCTGTATCGGGCCCAGCAGGTCCACCGCGAGACTTTCGATCCGAACGTTGTTCAGATGAGCCGCCTCTTGTCGATCAAGACTGGCGGCTGCGCAGAGGATTGTGGCTATTGCAGCCAGTCCGCTCACTATCCGACCGGTCTCAAAGCTTCGAAGTTGACAGAGATCGAACGAGTCGTCGCCGAGGCTCGCCACGCGCGCGACGGTGGCGCGACGCGCTACTGCATGGGTGCTGCATGGCGTAGCCCCAAGGACCGCGACATGGATACGCTTGTCGCAATGGTTGAGGGCGTCAAGGCGCTTGGCATGGAAACCTGCATGACGCTGGGAATGCTGACACCAAAGCACTCCGAGCGTCTCGCCGATGCGGGTTTGGACTACTACAATCACAACATCGATACCTCTGAACGCTATTATCCAGAGATAATCACTACCCGCACTTTTGGGGAGCGTCTGGAAACCCTCGCCAACGTCCGCAGCGCCGGAATCAAGGTCTGTGCGGGCGGCATTCTTGGAATGGGGGAGACCGTCGGCGACAGGATATCCATGCTGGTGACATTGGCCAACCTGCCAGAGCCGCCAGAGAGCGTACCAATTAACATGCTGATCCCGATCCCCGGATCGAAGCTCGCCGATGCCGAGCCGATCGATCCGATCGAGTTCGTCCGAACCGTGGCGCTGGCCCGCATCCTGATGCCAAAGTCGCATGTCCGCTTGTCAGCCGGGCGCACCGACATGAGCGACGAGATGCAGGCGCTCTGTTTCTTTGCTGGCGCCAATTCTATCTTCGTGGGCGACACACTACTCACGGCTGACAATCCCGGCGAGGACAAAGATGCTATGCTGTTTCGACGCCTTGGCCTTGAGCCTATGGCGTTGGAGCGCCAGCTTTGAGCGTGGTCGCGCTTGCCCGTGTAGAGAAGACGCTCGCCGGCCTTGAGCGAAAGTCTCGTTTCCGTTCCGTGGCCTTGGGATCGGGCATCGATTTCGCCTCCAATGATTATCTTGGCCTCGCTAGCTCGCCGCGTCTCAAGACAGCGATCAACACCGCGATCAAACGAGGCGTGCCCGTCGGGGCGGGCGGCTCGCGGCTCCTGCGCGGTCACCATATCGAGCATGAAATGCTCGAAAACGAGGCAGCGCAATTCTTCGGGGCGGAGAGGGTGCTCTACTTCGCAAACGGATATGCCGCGAACTCTGCGCTCTTCTCGACCCTACCACAGCGCGAGGACCTGATCGTCTACGATGCGCTGATCCATGCGAGCGCATTGGAGGGGATCCTGGCCAGCAAGGCAACGGCGACAGCCGTGCCACACAACGATGTCGACGCCTGCGAGCTCGCGGTCCGGAAATGGCGCCGCCAGGGAGGAAAGGGCGTGCCATGGATCGGGGTCGAAAGCCTCTATTCGATGGACGGCGATAAGGCGCCTCTCGTCGGACTGGCCGAAATCGCCGAACGACATGACGGCTTCCTTGTCATTGATGAAGCGCATGCGACCGGTGTCTTTGGCAAAGATGGTCGCGGGCTCGCCGCCGACCTCCCGACGAGAAATAACATCCTTACACTGCATACCTGCGGCAAGGCGCTCGGGGCCAGCGGTGCGTTGCTGGGCGGCCCAGCCATCATCATCAATTACCTCGTCAACCGCGCCCGCAACTTCATTTACTCAACGGCACCGTCGCCATTGATGGCCGCTGCGGTGCGCGAGGCGCTCCACATTCTGGCCGACGAGCCGGAGAGGCGGGACCATCTGGAGAGGCTGATGGCTCATGCAGGCGACCGACTACAATTGCAGTTGGCCAAGACGCCGAGCGGGTCACAAATTCTTCCCGTGTTGATCGGCGACAACGGTCGCGCGGTTTCAATCGCCCGCCGGATGCAGGCCGAAGGATTCGACGTCCGTGCAATCCGCCCTCCGACCGTTCCCGAGGGAACTGCGCGGTTGCGGGTCTCCGTTACGCTGAACGTCGATGAGGAAAAGATTTCAGCGATGTTCGAACGGCTTTCATTAGCACTTATGGAATCTACACCATGATGGCTCGCTTTGTTGTCAGCGGTACCGACACTGGAATTGGCAAGACAGTCTTCTCGGCGGCCCTCGCCAACGCTCTGTGCGGCTACTATTGGAAACCTGTGCAATCCGGCCTTGATGAGGAAACGGACACGCAAACAGTGCGACGGTTGGGCGATGTGCCAGAGGAGCGCATTGTGTCTGAGGCCTACAGGCTCGCTACCCCTGTTTCGCCGCATCTCTCGGCCCGAATTGACGGCACCTCGATTGACGCGCAAAGGCTGGTCCCGCCGCAAGTCGATGGGCCGCTCGTCATCGAAGGCGCAGGGGGGCTGATGGTTCCGCTGGCAGAGAACCTTGTATTTGCCGATGTGTTTGCTCAATGGCAGATCCCTGTCATCCTTTGCGCAAGAACTACCCTCGGCACGATCAATCACACTCTGCTTTCTATTGAGGCCATGCATCATCGCGCGATCCCGATTTTTGGCATCGCATTCATCGGGGAGGCGAATCCAGAAACCGAGACCGTCATCGCCCGCTTGAGCGGCGTACGGCCGCTCGGTCGACTGCCAATCCTTGCAAGCCTGAAGGCGTCGACCGTGAGCAAGGCTTTTCATGAGAATTTCGATCTCAATAGTTTCGCGGACGCCCGCCCATGACAAATTCGATCATTTGGCATCCATTCACCCAACATGCGTTGGAACCACCAATGAAGCGGATCGCCTCTACGGACGGCGCCTACCTCGTCGATGAGGAAGGAAATCGAATTCTCGACGCAATATCGTCATGGTGGGTCATCACCCACGGCCATCGCCATCCAGTCATCATGGAGGCCATACGCTCGGCGACGGAATCCTACGACCAGATCATCTTTGCAGAGTATTCGCACGAACCGGCAGAACGTCTGGCAGAAGGACTGCTTCATGTCGCTCCAGCAGGGTTGAGGCATGTCTTCTTCTCGGACAGCGGCTCGACCTGCGTCGAAGTCGGCTTGAAGATGGCACTCGGCTATTTCCACAACGTTGGCGAAATGCGTGATCGCATCGTCGTGATGGAGCACGGCTACCATGGAGACACCATCGGCACCATGTCCGCCGGTGAACGTGGCGTGTTCAATGCCGCATACGCTCCAATGCTCTTCGGTGTCGACCGTATTCCCTTTCCCGAACAAGGTCGCGAGCAGCAGACGCTGGACGCCTTCGAAGTCTACTGCCGGACAGGTCGGGTCGCGGCCATCTTGGTGGAGCCGCTTGTTCTGGGTGCAGGTGGTATGAAGATTTACTCCGCTGACGTCCTCAGGTCAGTTCGGACAATCGCGGACCGTTACGGGTGCCTTGTCATAGCCGACGAGGTGATGACCGGATGGGGCCGGACAGGAACCATGTTCGCGTGCGAGCAGGCGGGGGTCTCGCCAGATATCCTATGCACATCGAAGGGCCTTACGGGGGGCGCACTCCCCCTAGCGGCAACACTTTGCACGTCCGACATATTCGACGCGCACCTGTCGAGAGAACGGAGCAAGACGTTCTTCCATTCCAGCTCATACACAGCGAACCCCATTGCGTGCGCCGCGGGCGTTGCGAACCTGGCGGTGTGGAAGCATGAAGACGTAAACGCACGGATCAGGAGCTTGGGCACGCTCCATTGCGAGCACTTGCGAGAATTTGAGGATGACGACCGGTTTTCCAATGTCAGGCAGATGGGAACCATCGCAGCGCTCGATCTGAACGTGACCGCAAGCGGTTATCTGGCCGATGTCGGTCCGCGTATGCGCAAGCTATTTCGTGAACGTGGCTTGCTCATCCGCCCGCTCGGCAATGTGATTTACCTCATGCCGCCTTATTGCGTCAGCGCCTCCGAGCTCGCTCATGCCTATGATGCCATCGACGAGGTTTCCTCCATTGTTCTCGGGAGATCGCGATGAAACAAGCCGCTTCCTCGCGCATGGTCGGGTTCGGGCATGCCGTGCCCGGTCGCCGTGTGTACAATGGTGAGATCGAGAGCTCGTTAGGTCTCGAATCTGGGTGGATAGAACGCAGGACAGGTATTCTAAGCCGCTATTGGGCAGGCGACGGCGATACTCTCAGCGCGCTTGCGGCAGAAGCGGGCCGGATGGCAATCGACAATTCGGGTGTAGCGCCTGACGACGTAGCGTTGACCTTGCTCGCTACGTCGACTCCAGATCATCTGCTTCCGCCGTCGGCGCCGCTGCTCGCCCATCACCTGGGCCTTGTCCGATCAGGCGCGATCGATCTCGCAGGCGCATGCTCGGGCTTTCTCTATGCACTCGCTTTGGCGGACGCCTTCGTCCGCCTGCACGGACGCCCGGTACTGGTGGTGGCGGCGAATATCTTATCACGTCGTATCAACCCCAATGAACGCGCCACCGCCGTGCTGTTTGCCGACGCAGCGGGCGCCGTGCTGCTCGCTCCATCCGACGAGTCAAACGTCGGCTTGATGGCGGTCGAACTCGCCTCCGATGGCAGTGGATACGACTTCATCACCATTCCGGCTGGCGGTAGCAATAGGCCCTTTACCGCCGAGTTGGCCGGCGAAGAATTTCTGATGTCCATGAAGGACGGGCGAGAGGTGTTTTCACGTGCCGTCGAAATGATGTCTAACTGTTCGCGGCGGGCGCTTGTGAGCTCTGGAATTTTGGCATCTCAACTAGATCGGTTTATTCCGCACCAGGCTAACACGCGGATTTTCGATGCCGTCTGTGGAGAACTCGGCATCGAGCCCTCCAGGACAGCGCGAACGATCGAGGCGTTTGGGAATTCGTCTGCTGCGACGATCCCGCTCTCTCTTTCCGTCGCCAATGCGACCGCCCCATTTGTACTCGGTGAACGATTGCTGCTTGCTTCAGCCGGTGCAGGAATGATTGGCGGAGCTTGTGTATGGGTTACATAGTCTACGACGGCTGGTCCGCGCCGTTCACTGGTTGAGTTCCTATGGCCACTGTTGACGCCGAAGCGCATTTTATGGCCGCATATCGAAATGGACAGTGATGATGGGCGGGCGCAACCCATGATGCGTCGGGAGATTTTACACTCCGACGTGAGCGTTTCGCAATTGTTCAGGACGACGGCCGACCGCTTTCGATGCCGAACACCACCGTCATGGCGTTTCGCTGAATATCTTCAGAGTAGTCTCCTTCATAGACTGTCCACTCATGCCAAGATAGTCTCCTACGGCCTCCCAGGTCTCGTCATCGTTGTCGAGTGGCGATCGGAGTTTTTTGCCTATGACAAGATATGTGCGAAGCTCGAACAAGGTTTCCATATGCTCTTTTTCGAAGGGGAGACGGGAGCAACTTGCGGCGAAATGGAATCCTTTACGTATATCGAACAGAACGTCGACGACAGCGCTTCGTAGGTCACCGAATGACTCGAGCATCACGTCTCGTGCCTTGATGACCTCAAGTTGCCAGGCCGATCGGAACTCTTCCACCGGGATGCTAGAGACTATCGTCGCCAGTCCGCTGTCGCCCTCCGCTTCGAGCCATTTCTCGGTTGTACGAGTGAAATAGAAGATCTTAATGGCGTCGCTGCCGTGAATCCTGCTGGCCCTCATTCCGATGCCTGTCACAACAATGTCCTCTTCAGAAATCAACTTTAGTGTCAGTGATCTCTATAGGCCGTGATTGTGAATTCGAACTTGTGAAGATCAACGGCTTTTGACAGATCGTGAGATTGTGTCACGTGAAGGTCGGTTTCGGAGGCGTTTGGCGAGATAGGGCCGTGACGTGATCGAAGATTGAAACTTCTTGCAGGACGGGCCGCTTTTGAGCGTTGCGGCAGGCAGTATGTTCGGTTGTAACGTTTTCGCGAAAACGTTACAACCGAATGAAATCATACTGTTATAAGCGCTGTAGGGCTCCTGTAACCGGAAATAGCTCAACCTTGACTTTGGGTCTGGGGGTGGACCGAAGTGCCGCGCAAAAGCCACTCAGACACCATGCGAACGATTTTGAGCGCGCGATCATCAAAGCGTCACCGCCACATGGGATCGGGCAACCCGTAGGTCGTTAGAGGTTTCGCTGCCGCAGATTAGTCAAATCCGACCTCCAAACCCGCATCCGCAGCTCCCTCAATCTTCGTAGAGCTAAGGCCTAAGCCAAGATATTAACTTCAACGGCAGCGTCCTGGAAGGCTTGACGCGCCTCCGCAAGTGAACCGTAATGCTCGACTGCCAGCCTGCAGGACACTTTGGCGATCTCGAATTTTGGGCCGCGCTCAGCCGGCCATCGATTCCAAAGATAGTCCAGGGCCTCCTTAGGACCATCGATCGGCTCGGTCATACCTCGCCCGATCCGTACGAACACGGGCGTCTCCCACAGTATGACTTCCGAAAAATGATCTTCACGCTCGCTCATTTTCTCCTCCGATCTTCAGTTTTCGGAGCGTAATTTTAGGGCAGCGCGATCGCTCAGCAATAAAAAATGACAAGCGAACCGCTACCTTTTTTTGGGGGTTCATCGACGTCGGGTGACGCCCCTTGTCAGCCGCTCGGTCCTAGACGTCTACGACGCGTTTCCCGATGCTCATTGTCGTCATGATAGGATGGCCGGGGGCCGAACATGCGCTTCATCATCCAACGAGACATGATGGGAACCGCCTTTATTGGGCGGTCGTCGAGCACAGAATAGACATGGTCGCGCAACAATTCGGCGTTCGCCTCGAGGTCAATTGCCACCACGAATTCGACCAGGATATCCGCCCTTTCGAAATACCTCATAAGCCGGGCTCGCAAGCCGGTCGTCAAAGCCGCAGCACAGATAATAAGGCGGTGAATTTGCACTTCCATCTGTAAGCGCGAGATAATAGTCTGCACTTCGAATTCATCCGCTATTACTGATTGGCAGAACGCAATGGTCGGCCTGAGCGGAAGGGGCTCAATCACCTCTTGCGTTACGCAAAAGTTTCGGAACTCATTCGCAACACGATGAGGGAAGATGTGCGTCCATATACCTGCGGCGCCGATCAGTTGGGCTCCAAGTTTATCGGCCACCTTTGCACCGAACTGATCCAGGTCGGGGCCGGAACCAACCACGTATGCTGGCTGCCCGTCCAGCCTTGCGATGAGTTCGTTCGCCGCGAGTTCCGCATGCATCTTTAGCTCAAGCGCAGCGCTTTTTCGATCGGTCAAGGCAAACAAACGATCAATCGACTCCGTCATAGTATTCATCTTCGAGTTCCGTCTCACTTCCGAAGCCACTGATCTTGTTCCAAAATTCATATGGATCACGTGGAAAGTCGTCCCAAAAATCGTCTTCAACCGACGATAGGAGTATGGCAAGCGGGAGGTAAGTCCTTCCTCTTCTCCCGGTAATGACCAGGGTCTGACCGTCGGCGGCAAAATACAAACTCGCACCTAGCGCCTCGTTAAGGGACCATACGAGCTCATTGGTCTCCTGTGTGGACGGCGTGAGCGAACTTATAATATGGCCAGATGAACGACTGAGGTCCTCGAACAGCTCATGTAGTGTGCCCGTCCGCTCCCAATCATGAATCCAGACCGAGTATATGTGATGCCAGATTGCGGCGAAGAACGTTGCGTAGGGTGGCACCAAGCTCAACGCGTCGATATGCCGACATATTTCACGGTCGTGATGAGGCCGCCGGCGAAGCGACATGTCAACGTGCTCAACGGTTACGAAAGAGAGCTCGTAATTGTGTCGCTCAATCTCGAGTTTTTCTGCGAGGTTCGACCGGTGAACTGTTAATCGCAAGTCAGCACGTGGATTCTTTCTGTGCTCGACGATGAACTGCAGTTGCAAATCGGTGTCCCAACCAAGATTCTCTACTGCTTTGATTTGGTGCCGGCGTGAATGGGAGTTCTCCGGCCAATCCATGTGTAAATCATCTGTTTTTGATCCACGTTTCTCTTGAGTGATAAATGGATCATCGGATGGGCCAAGGCAGGTCGAAGCGCTCTCGAGTATCCTAATTACGGCAACCATATCTTGGAAGTGGTAGCCTTTTCCGCCTGCAACGCCACCAATATGCTGTCTCTCTGAGGCAGAGACGATCTCAGCCAGTATTTCATCTTCTGTCGGTCTGCTGCGCATTGTGCCCCCGATAACAAAAATTCGGGGCCGGGATAATGCTACTAGATTAATGAAATCCACCTACGCCGTTCGGGTTGTAACCATCCTTTTTACTGCGGCGCGAGTGCATGTCGGAATGCTTTTGCTGTAGCAAATAACCAGCACCGGTCACTCACAGCGAGGAAACCTCTCAAACGGGTACAATACTGGAAGGCTAACTTCCGGCAATGAATATAATTAAACACAATCATACACTTAGGGCGCAGGTGATATTTTTCCTTCGATTCCGGGCCATCGTTTCAGGTGCAATAGAACCCTTTCGGAGGTTCGTACGGCCATTGTGGGCGACCCGGATCATACGGCAAGGCGTTGCAGTAGCTGCTCGCTGAAGAGGGCTTTTTTGGGCCTTGCGGTCAGCCAACCTTGTTGCCCGGCGTAGTCCCAAACTTCTTGGGGCCAAAGTTCCTCCAAACATACGGGTAATGTGACTCCAAGTTCATATGCTGCGATCAAGTGGGGGGGCTGGGCCAGTTTGATCAGCGACACGTGCTTCCACGCTATCTCATCTCCATGGAAACGATTATATGCGCCGTTTCCCTCAGAATCAGCGTCGATGATTCCAACTGCGCTCTGACGTTGTTGTGTGGGAAGATGCTTTGTCCTAAATTCCCACGACCGCAACATATTTGTTACGTAATTTGCACCAGCCCTAGGCGGCGGCTCGGCGATAAAGATATGCTCAGCCTGCCCTGGACGGAACAATTGTAACAGCCGCTGGAAGACGAGGTAATCTGTCTTCCCTTCCACGAAGAGTGTTGGTAAATTTTCTTGATTGAATTGCTCAAGTTTAGCCCGAAGGTCTGCCGCTTGAGACACGGACTCTGCAAGCGCAGACTGAGCCGCCTTTATATGCGGTGCGATTATTGCCATCGCACCCATCGACTCATCTAGCGAGACGCTTGCCTCTGCTGCTGACCTAGCCTCTGTACCACCGTTTTGGCCATCTTTGGTGAGATGATATGCGCTACACAACCCACGACCGTGGTCGTCCTTATGCATATTGTAGAATACTGGCGAATGAGTAGTGAGGAGAACTTGTGAAAGCTCGTCTTCCGCAAGCTTATAGAACGCATCTGCCAGAGATTGGGCACGTCGAAATTCAAGATTGTTCTCAGGCTCTTCATAGGCCCAGATAAAAGTGGGCGCGATTCCGGTGGTTTCTCGACTTTTCTCTGCGATGAACTTCAGGATGAGTGGGATATAACGTGCCTTAATGCCATCCCCACGGCTATCTAGTGATATGGATTTCTCACCCGAGAGGAAGTCCAGGCTACGAAACAGGGGGGTCAGATCATTGGGTAGACTGAGTCGCGAGGTGTCGTTGAGCTCGACATCAATATCTTGAAGGAGAGCGGAAACGGAATTGGAGATTGCTTCCTCCAGCTGTCCGCTGCTTTGCCGAACATTCTGCTCTGAAGCGTTAGCGATTACTCGAAAAATACGGCCACGCAGTGCTTGAAAGAAATCCGCACTTCGGACCGCTGGCACATACTCAAATTGGATTCGCGACAATAAAGATGGTACACGCGAACGTCCGTCAATCTCGATTACGACTTCATTGAAACCGTTACCGCGCTTTCGCTTTTCTCGGCGAATACCCCAATATTCATCCTCGGCTTGGATGCCGTCGGCTCGCCAACGTTTTCGCCAACGGATCAAGTCACCGTTGTTTTTTCGATATGTGTGGGGAAGCTCAAGATCAATCTCAACTTCAATCTCTGGCGCGCGTTTTGCTCTCGCCTCAGCAAATCTATTGTAGTCATCGGAGAAATTGAATGGCGAATTCGGATTTGTTTCGCCGTTGAAGAAGAGGTTCAGAGCGCGAAGAACATTAGATTTTCCGCAATCGTTGTCACCAACGATTACTGTAAGATCTGTCGCATCCATTTTTAAATCTATGATCGAGCGAAAATTCTGTATCGAAATACGTCTAATCTTTGGCATATCCCCCCCAGACAAAACTGACTTTGCGATTCGGTGTATCGACCATAATTGTTTCTGCGCACGACTCTAAATTGTGGTCAAGATTCTTGGGAGCCATTTTAGAAGAAATGGGATGAGAAAAGGCTCATTCTAATCCGGCACAAACACCCCTTCATCACTCGTTCCTCCCGACATCCTCCGAAATCTCCTGCCTGAGCTGCGGCCCCTTGGCCAGCCGCCGCCCTAGTGCGGTGACAAAGGCGTCGTAGCGTTCGCCAGTCTTGGCCCGGGCCGCCTGCGCTGCGGGTTCTGGCAAGGCAGGGGTGGTAGACAGCCAGAAGCGCACGAACACCGCCAGGGTCTCGACCGAAATCCCGACATCGCGTTCGAGGCGTGCGATGCGGCGATCGATCTGATCAAGGCGCTTGGTGAAGGCCGCTTCCTGCCGTTCAGCGGCATCTGGAGAGAGAAAGGATTCGATGGCGGCTTCGGCAATCAGTGATCGGGACTGATCCCGCCGGGCGGCATGCTCGACGAGACGTTTCATGACGGTGGGTTCGAGATAGACGGAAAGGCGTTGCTTGCGGGATGATTTCGTCATGTGCGCCTCACAGGTCCATGCCGTCGTCGGGATCGAGTGAGACCTGACGCGCCACGCCCTGCATCATCCGGGACAGGCGGCTGTTGCGGACGGCGTCTTCGTCTGTCTCGTCCGGCAGGTCGATTTCGAACTCATTGCTGATCGGTTCTTTCTTCTCGACTGGTGCGACACGGTTGAGTTCCGGCTGATGTCGACGCTCGGATTCGGTCGGATCTTCGTCGCCCTGATCGCCACCAGCCGGGAGAGACGCGGAAGCGTCCGGCTTCGCGGGCACCGGTAAGCCGGTCCAGTCGTCGGGCCGCCCGACGTCTGAAGCGGCAAGCTTTGGCGGGGGCAGAAGGCGCTCTTTGAAACGGGCATCCTCGTAATAGCGGGCCTTTTTCGCGCGGATGGGCGCAAGGCCCGCCGCCATGACGATCTCGTCGGTCGGCGGCAGTTGCATGATTTCGCCGGGGGTTAAGAGGGGGCGCGCCGTCTCGGAGCGTGAGACCATCAAATGCCCGAGCCAGGGCGAGAGCCGATGCCCGGCATAGTTTTTCATCGCCTTCATCTCGGTCGCGGTGCCGAGTGCGTCCGAAACGCGCTTGGCGGTTCGCTCGTCATTGGTAGCGAAGCTGACGCGGACGTGGCAGTTGTCGAGGATCGAATTGTTCGCGCCATAGGCCTTTTCGATCTGGTTCAGCGACTGGGCAATCAGGAAGCTCTTGAGGCCGTAGCCCGCCATGAAGGCCAGTGCGCTCTCGAAGAAATCGAGCCGCCCAAGCGCCGGAAACTCGTCGAGCATTAGGAGAAGGCGATGGCGTCCGGCCTTGGCCTGCAAGTCCTCGGTCAAACGGCGCCCGACCTGGTTGAGGATCAGACGGATCAGCGGCTTGGTGCGGGCGATGTCGGACGGAGGGACGACGAGATAGAGGGTTGCCGGATGTTTTGCGGCGACCAGGTCCATGATCCGCCAGTCGCAGCGGCGGGTAACTTCGGCAACGACCGGATCCCGGTAAAGCCCGAGAAACGACATGGCGGTGGAAAGCACGCCGGAGCGCTCATTGTCCGACTTGTTGAGAAGTTCGCGCGCCGCGCTGGCTATGACGGGGTGCGGACCGGCATCACCCAGATGCGGGGTTTTCATCATCGCAGCGAGCGTCGACTCGATCGGGCGGCGGGGATCGGAGAGAAATGCAGCGACACCTGCCAGCGTCTTGTCGGGCTCGGCATAGAGGACATGGAGAATGGCCCCGACCAGCAGGGCGTGGCTGGTCTTTTCCCAATGGTTGCGCTTTTCGAGCGAACCTTCGGGGTCGACGAGGATGTCGGCGATGTTCTGGACGTCGCGTACCTCCCATTCCCCACGACGTACCTCGAGCAACGGATTGTAGGCGGACGATTTGGCGTTGGTCGGATCGAAGAGCAGGACCCGACCATGGCGGGCGCGGAACCCGGCCGTGAGCTGCCAGTTTTCCCCCTTGATATCATGGACGATGGCCGAGCCGGGCCAGGTCAACAGCGACGGGACGACAAGACCAACCCCCTTGCCGGATCGGGTCGGGGCAAAGCATAGGATATGCTCAGGCCCATCATGGCGCAGATAATGCTCGTCATAGCGGCCGAGCACGACGCCATCGTGCCCCAGAAGACCGGCCGCCTTCACCTCTTCGGGTTCAGCCCATCGGGCGGAACCATAGGTTTCGACCTTTTTGGCCTCGCGCGCTCGCCAAACCGACATGCCGATCGCTACGGCAGCCGCGATCAGGCCGCCGGACGCCGCGATGTAGGCGCCTTCGACAAAGATCGGCGGTGCGTAGGCGTCGTAAGCGTACCACCACCAGAAGAAGGCAGGCGGCAGGTAAAAAGGGAAGCCGAAGAGCCTGAACCACGGCTCGCCGAGTTCTGGTTGGAAGGCCAGCCGCCACGCCACCCATTCGGTCGCGCCCCAAACGCAGAAAAGGACAATCGAGAGAACGGTGAGGATCTGGCCCCAGAGAATTTTGGTTGCGGACATCGGTTTCGTCTTTCGTCAGAAGGTTAAAGGCCAATCCCGCGCTTGCGGGTAAAGCTCCAGTCGATGCCGCCATCGGTGCGGGTGATGCCGGAGACGTGGCGGTCGAGATGCTTTTCGAGTGAGGGCGTCCAGGGCACGAGCTGGAAGCCGAGACCGTCATCGATCATGGCGAAGCGGCCGGAGGCGAGCGTGACCCGACGGCGATAATCGCCGGTCACATAGTCGCCAGTCCCTGAAGGTTTGAACGGTCGGCCGGTCTCCGCTGCGAGTGCCTGACCTGCCTGTTCGAGCTCCTGCTTTCTTAAGGTCTCGATCAGACCTCGCGAAAACATCACCTGGCTGCCGCGACGCTCGGCAAGGCCTTGTGCGACAAGATGATCGGCGCGGGCACGCAGGGCCTGATGCACCTCCGCGCCGAAGCCGCCGTCGGAGAGCGCATGCGGATCACGGGCGATGTTCTGACGATCGAGCCATGTCGCACCGGACGCGGTGATTTGCCGATCAATGTCGCAGTCCGATCGCACCGCGAGTGCCGCACGACGCTGGCCATTGGCGTCGTCGAATTTGCGCAGCTCGACGATCGAGCCGGGTGCGCTATCCCCAGCGGCATCGAGGTTGGAAAGCTTGATGTGATACGTGCGTCCGTCAACACCATCGACCACGGCATAGGCGGTGCCCTTCAGCTCGTCATCGAGGCCGCGGGCGACGAGCCGCCCGACGATGGTGTCATCAAGACTTTCACCGGCGAGGACGAAGCTCGCTGATCCGCGTTCGATGCCGCGATCGGTTAGCGCCCGGTGCATGCGCTTGATGATGTCACCGCGCTCACCAAGGGCGCGCAGGGTGCCTTCTGCCTTGTCGTCGATGATCCATTGACCGGCGCCGACCTCATGGGCGAGGCCGAGGGTTTCGAGTTTGCGCAGCCGCCCGATCTTTTGGGGGTGGAATTCGTCAGGGCGTTCGGCTGTGGCGGGCGCCATATCGATGATGCCATGGGCGTTGCGATCGCGGGACAGCTGGCGATCAAGTTGGGTCCGATGGTCGGCGTCGATCTGGGCGGTTAGGCTGCGGTGGATGTCGAGGTCTGTACGCGGCCCCAACTCCTGAGTGACGAGGTCGGCGGCGCGGGCGCGCATGCCGTCCTTGATATAGTCGCGGGCGATAACGAGGTCCTGGCCATCATCGGCGCGCCCACGCAGGATGACATGCACATGCGGATTGTCGGTGTTCCAGTGATCAACGGCCGCCCAGTCGAGCTTCGTGCCGAGATCCTTCTCCATCTGGCCCATGAGGTCGCAAGTGAACGATCGCAGGTCGGCCATGTCCGCCCCGTCCTCCGGCGAGACGATGAAACGGAAATGATGACGGTCGCCGTCCGCCTGCGCGGCAAAGGCCTGTCCATCCACCTCCGTCTCGTCCGGACCGAAGAGATGTGCCTTCTCCCCGTCACGGGTCACACCATCGCGGCGCAAATAATTCAGATGGGTGGTGAGCGGTGTTGCGCGGGCGCTATGGCGAACCACGCGGGTCTTGATGACGACGACGCGGGAACGTCCTGTTAGAAGGTGATTGGCGCGCACGCTCGCCGTCCGGCCGCGGCCGAAGGTGGAGCGGGTGCCGGCGCTGATGCGGCCAGAGCGGGACACGCGGCCACCAGCCTTCTGCGCCGCTGCCAGGGCCTGAGCGATGAAGGGCCGTGTGGCCTGTGTGCCGGAACTGCGCACGCGGCCAGGACGGATACGAAAGTCCTCGTCGCCGCTCATCGCGAAACTCCAACACATCGCGACAAAGCATTGAATTTACGAAAAGAACGACAGTTCTGCGATGTGTCGCACTTCATCGCACCTCGCAAAAGTGATCCATAAACCTTTGAAAACAAACGACCGACCAAGCCCGCACCTCGCGGCCTTTTATCTCGCCATCCTTCGGTCGTGTTGCCAGGCGTCGACCTCTGCGCACGCTTCTCTACGCCGGTGTCCGCTATCGTGCGATCAGGAACCCGAGCGCTCATGGTGTGCCTCCTGCACTGGCGCGGGCAACAAACAGGCCGTCAGACTGTGGCTCGATGGCGGAGACATCGCGCACATCCATTGTCGCCTGAGCCTGCGAAGACGGACGCTTTTCTGGTATGGGAATGGCGGTCTGGTGGGGGGAGTTTTGCGCGATAAACAGCGGCGCCTGTGTCCAGGAGACCGCATTCGAGGGCACCGCCAAGGTGCTGTCCGATGGTCCACTGGCATCGACCGATTGCGCCACGAGTGCGAGATAGGCGCGGGTTTCGCTGGGCAGTGTTCGCCCCTTGAGCGACGCTTCATAGCGTCCGGGGCCAGCATTATAGGCGGCGATCCAGCCGGGCGAGCCGTAGCGGTCGAACAGTTCCCGGATATAGGCTGTGCCTGCGATGATATTGTCATGCGGATCGTAAGGATCGGCGCCCAATCTGTACCTTGCACGCAGTTCCTCCCATGTCGCGGGCATGATCTGCATCAGGCCGATTGCGCCCTTGGGCGAGATCGCGTGTGGATCGCCCGCGCTTTCCGCCTTCATCACGGCGCGTATCCAGTGCGCGGGAAGCTCAAACCGGGCAGCGGCCTCGGCGATGTGATCGGCATATGAACCGCCGGGGGACGGGGTGATCGGCGTCGGCGGTTCGGCAAACGCAATGCTCGGCAGCGGGCTCAGAAGAACGAGGCCGGAAAGGAGAAGGGGGAGCATACGCATGGCGTCAGTCCCGACCTTCGCGCTTTTGCGGGCGGTTCCAATGCAGCGACCATGCGTGACCGGCGTCATCGTCGCGGAAGAGATTGGCGCGGATCGGCTGCCGCAGCAGCGGGTCATCGAGAGCCAAGGCGATGAATTCACCCGCGCGTTCGCCGGTACGCTTCCACCCGGCTCCGGCCTCCGGGCCGTCCTCGGTATCGAGGTGGACACGGTAGTCCGGTGCGCCTTCCGTGTCGGATGGAGAGATGGCGACGATCACCAGTTCGGCGCTCAGCATGAGCGTGCGGATGTGGCCGGAAAATCCAGATGGGTTGCGCGTAAACTGTCCGATCTGTGTCATGGAAATCTCCTTGGAATGGTGGAAGAAGACGGCAACGCGGGCGCTCAAGGCGCTGTTGCGCGCCAGATGAAGCGGCCCGTTCCGGTAGGATCGGTGTAGAGCGAGTGCGCCTTGCCGATCACATCCGTGACCGGCAGCGGGCCGAAATAGCGGCTATCGAGGCTGTCGCGGGCGGCGGGGTTAAGCAGAAAAACAACGTTCGGAGCGATGTGCTGGCAGCCCTGCCAGACCGGCAATTCGCGGCCGCGACTGTCACGGTCGAGGGCTGCGGCGGCGAAACGTCCATCGATCATGATGTCGCGGCCGATCCGGCAAACCTGTTGCCCGGACAGGGCCGCGATATGTTTCAGGAGGGGGACGCCACGACCGATATAGCGGCGCTCGACCATGAAATCTTCAAGCGCCTCGTCAGGTCTGACGACCACCAGATCGCCAGTCTGAAGTTTATCAGCCAGACCAACAGCATAGAGGCCGATGGGCGCACTGGCGGTGGCGTTCCAGAGCAGTTTCATCGGCATAGCGGAAAAGGTGGTGACACTAAGCGCTGCAAGGGCCGTGGCCGCTGCGAGAAGATAAAGGACGCGCTTCATTGGCTGACCTCCTGCCGCTTGAGCCATGCCCGGTGACGCGCCAGCGTGTAGGGGCGTGGCGGTTCGCCAGTGGCAAGGCGATTGTGGACATGACGCCAGTGATCGGGCGCAACAGCGCACGGGTCGATCCGCAAGGCCTCAATGGCGTCGATGTAGCTCAGAACCCGCTCGACCTTCGGCCAACTCGCCACATGCAGCAGGATGTCGCCGCCGGGCACCACGGAAGGCACGGTCTGGTAGCCTTTTCCTGGTCGCACGGTGCGCACGACGTAGAGATGCGAACTGACCGTTCCGAAGCGGTTTGCTGCCCAGCGGACGAGCGCGAAGACGCTCTCCGGTGCAATGGTGACGATGCGGCGGCGGCGGTCGATCAGGCGTTCGGACGTTTCATGGCCGAAGCGTATCCAGTGCTCGGTCTGCTTCTCGACCCACACCAGCTCGACCTCGGTGAGTTCACCAGCCTGTGCTATCGCTGGCGAATCGTGGCCGATCGCTTGCCTGCCGGTCATCACGCTCATGACGGCTCTCCGGCGTCGTCTGGAAACTCCCGCGCAAGCAGATCGCGCAACATGTCGGCAACGGTCATGCCCCGGCGGAAAGCAGCGATCTTGATGCGCCCGCGCATGTCCGGCGTGACGTCGATGGTGAGACGTGCGGTGTTGAGGGCAGTGTCAGCGCCGCGCGCTGGCGCATCAGGGGCCTTGATCCAGCTCTCCGGATCGGCAGGCCGAGCGGCAAAGCTGCGACGGGACGGGCGATCAGTCACGGCTCGACCTCCCTGCAGAAAGGCCCGTGATGTCGTTGGCGAGCCGGGCAATTTCGCGCGCCGCTGGCCCGTCAGGGTCGAGTTCCTGCACCAGTTGCCCGGATTGGGCGGCGGCGGCGAAGACGATGCGCTGGCCGATGGATGCGCTGAGCACCGGCGGGTCATGATCGGCAAGACTGTCAGCCGTTTCACGGGCGAGTACCGTGCGCGCCGCACAGCGATTGAGGACGAAACGGGCGGCAAGGTCCGGACGATAGATACGTGCTTCTTTGAGAAGGGCGAGCATTTCGGCGGACGCCCAACCGTCGAGCGGTGACGGCTGAACCGGGATCAGCACCAGGTCTGCCGCCAGAAGCGCCGAGCGCATCAATCCGGCGACACGGGGCGGACCGTCGATGACGACGTGGTCGGCGCTACGGGCGAGTTCGGGCGCTTCGCGGTGCAGCGTATCGCGCGCCAATCCGATCACGCCGAAGAGCCGAGGCCGGCGCTCATGTTCGCGTTGCTGCGACCAGTCCAGCGCCGAACCTTGCGGGTCGGCGTCGATGAGGGTGACGCGTTGGCCTTGCCTCGCCCATTCGCCTGCCAGATGCAGCGCCAGCGTCGTCTTGCCGACGCCGCCCTTTTGATTGAGAAGGGCCACGATCATGACACGCCTCCCGAACGATCCGGAGAGCGGCTCTTGGTGATCGGTTTTCCGGCGCTTTCCTGGGCGTCAATGGCACCGTCAGATGGGTTTTCCACATCGCGCGCGCGCATCAAGAAGTTAGATTCTGAGTTAGAGTCTAAGTTAAGGGGGCGATTTCCTCTTTTGCGTCCGTGGGTTACACCCTGTTCTGGTTCCTGATAGCACGAGGGTGCGGTTCCTGATGGCACGTGTCCGAGGGTTCCCGATGGCACGAGGCTATCCACAGCCTGTCCACAGGCGGGATCAGGCTCGAATGCGAGCAGCATTCGGCCGCCGACCTCGACCTCCAGAAACAGCGTGTAACCTGGCAAAGGCTGCCGGCGCACGATGTCGCGCAGCTCGAAGGCAAAGCGCTTGAACGGCGATAGCGCACCCGATTTCTGATGCAGGTGACGAAAGTCGAACCGCCATCCGTTGCGCTGCCGTCCACCATGCTTGCGCACAAGGCGATAGAGCCAACGGTCAAGGCCGCCAGTCAGGTCGAAATAGGCACGGTCGATGGTGAGGATGAGGGCGTTGTCGAGGACGGCCTGATAGAACCAATCGGGGACGATCATCTCGATGCCATCCGGGCGACCGGTGCGATCCGTACGCTCCTTCCATTCGTTGATCCAGGAGAAGCGATGGCGGCGGCCTTCCGCTGCCTGACGGATGGAGGTACTGACCGTCGTCGATTGCAGCCGGTCCAGCGCCGCCTTGAGGCGTTGATAGTCGCGAAGCGACGTGCCGCGTCCGATGAAGGTGAGAATTTCGTAGGGCGTCGCGGCCATGAGCCGCGAGGTGCGCAAGTCGGAATCGCGGGCCTCGACGATCTGGCTTGCCGCCCAGATCAAGATGTCGGCGTCCCAGATGGTCGCCATACCGTGGTCGGGAACGGCCTCGACGCGGATCGAGACAGAGCCCGCGACAAAGTCGATGGGCGTGACGCGATGGGACTTGGAAAGGGAGAAGAAAGGATAGGCCATGAGATCCTGCGCATCTCTTGGCGCGAAATCGCCAGGGAGCGCCCGAAAGAGATCGAGCTGCCCACGTTCCGAAAGGGTTCGATGCCGCGCCGACATGGGACAAGGTCGCCGAGTCAGCGCGCGAGGCGGCTTGGCTGGCCGTCGGACGGGTAGGCATGACGCTTGGCGGGAAGGACCTTACCGCGCGGATCAGTCGTCGACGTCACAGCGCCGCGCTCGGCCCAGGCTTGCAGGTCGTCGACGGCGTAGACGACGCGACCACCAAGCTTCTTGTAGGCGGGGCCAGTGCCATAGGTGCGGTGCTTCTCGAGGGTGCGGGCGGAGAGGCTGAGAAATTCAGCGGCTTCCTTGGTGCGCAGAAAGCGCGGCGGCAAAACGGCGAGATCGGGTCGCATGGATCGGCCTTTCGTGGTGTGCGTTGGAACCGTCGGGAACAGACGGCGGATGCAGGCCACGATGGCGAAGGGAAGCGGGATGGATGGAGGAGGAATTTGCGGGGGTGGAATTTCCCACACCGCTTGGGTCAAAGGGGCTAGGGTTTGCGCCTGTGCCGAAGGAGTTTGCGATAGCCGCCCGAGATCATGGTGCGGGCGTCGCGAAGGAGCGACATCACCGAATGGCGGATCGGGGACACCTGCCACTCGCTGCGGCCCAATCGTTTGATGCGGAAGAGGCTCTGGGCGATTTCCTGCTGGGTAGCGCCGGAGCGTAGTCCATCGATGGCCTGTAGCATGCGCCGTGCCCGGGAGCGTTGCTGGCGCGTCAGACGTGCGTCTGGCGGCACCGAACGACCGTGAAGGTGAGCGAGGAGGCGATAGACGGCCGCAAGCCGGTCGAAGCCTTCCAGCGTCAGGGGAATGATCGCGGCAAGGGGTTCGGCATCCAGGCTGAAGACTTGCAGCCTTTGATCCTCCATCAGAGGCAATAGCGCATGAAAGCCGTCAATGCTTTGCTGGTCGACCGACAAGGCGATCGGCAAAGCACTGTCTGGCGAGGGCATGTCTTGCAGCACCGGCGGCGGTGATGACAACAGAACCACGCTGGTATCGGCTTGCGGAAGCCAGAAGACGGGGGCGTCAGGCAGGTCGAGGGCCGGATCGACGGCGAAATCGCAACCCCCAGTGCTGGCGGATTTTCTCCGTCAGCTGTTCGAGGTCGGCGCCGGGGTCGTTCAGGGCTTCATAGTCCCTGTCGTAGCTTTCGTTACGGCGCAGCCACTCCCAGGCAAGGTCGGAGGCGCTCAGGGTTTCGACGTGTTCGTAATTCGCAGCGGATCGCCAGCGAGACGCATCAGGCAACATCAGAACCCTCCATCAATGGTGCCGAATTGAGGGAGTCTTAAGATTCCCGGATGAGTTGTCGGGCGGAAGACAGAGACTCGGCATCAGCTGATGCTTTTGGGGCATCGCCCTGTCAGGTGAGCGGGTTCTTGCCGATCAGCTCACGATAGCCGTGTTCGCTCATCCATTGGGCACGAGCGAGATGAGCGGCGTGAATGTGGCGACAGCGTTCCGGATCGACTTCTGGATCAAGGTCAAACAAAACCTTCACGACATCGCGCCAGTCTGCGCCGTCGCGCTCGGCGTCCAAGAGGCGCAGATAGAGCGTCATATGCTCCTGGTCATAGACCGTGAGCGACGGCCCCGCCGGTGGCTCGTCCTGAAAATGTAAGGTTGATTGCGCCATTACCTGACACCGTAGCAGATGATTTCCACGCCGTTAACTCTAATGCGCCGTGTCGATGACCCGAGCATGATGAAGTATGTGGAAGACGGGCATATTGTTCCCGGCGATCAGAAAACGGTTATCTTTGCCGGGACTGTTCATGATGCAGAAGCACGCCTTCGCCCTTGTCGGTCAGCAGGAGCACTATGCCTGCCGCCTCCAGTGCCCTACGAACCTGATCACGCGTCGTTTCATACACCTCGAGGCCGCTTTCGGATTCGAGGCGCTTGAGCGCGGTCAATGATACTCGGGCCTTGTCAGCGAGCGTCTCCTGCGTCCATCCCAGCAACGCGCGTGCGGCCCGTGATTGTCGGGCGGTGATCATGCATGATCACCTCCCACCGGCAGCAACGCATATGCCAGAACTACGACTTCTCTATTCGGATCAGGCCGCTAACACGGTCCAATCCCATATCCAATCGTCATTTACATACTATAGTTGATAAACTCAAAGTATGTAAATCACGATCCTCCTGCGCATGGATATGCGCAAATTGGTCGGCCGGA
>NZ_JBFRGM010000036.1:0-37143 GCF_052115345.1 Mesorhizobium sp. 2RAF21
TTTCGGCGGCCGGGTTTTTCCAGGGCCCGGACTTAGGGCTCGTCACCAGACAGCGCCACCGTTAGCGCTGCCAGTCCGGCACCGGCGCCCTCCCTGATACCCGGTGCGCACCAGGTTCCCGTGAGGGCGATGCGCCGATTGTCGTGCAAGCCCCGAACGTGTGGGCAAATCCGCGCGCGATTTCTCGTGCGGTTTTCGGCAAGGGATTGAACGGACAGCGTTCTTTCTTTGAGCTTGCGTCTTCCTCCACGCATCCAATCCACATCTTGCGCCGCGCCGACGCGTCATCGTTCAGGCATGGATTCCCGGCACGCTCCGCTCGTTCCTCGCTCACGCGGTCGGGAATGACGGGCTGCATGGATCGCTCTTCGAAATCCACTGGCAGCTGTATGGATTGCCTTGCCCTTGCGAGGGACGAGGGTGTCGTTGGTTGCTGGCGAGCAGTGGCTTCGCGATGCACCGGAGTTGAGCTATCGTTCGCTGGCTTCGGGTTTGGGGGGAACATGCGGGCAAGCTGGCTTTTAGCGTCTATCCTGATTTGCTGGGCGTTCGCGGCACAGGCTGCGAGCAAAACCGACAAGGAACCTGTTGGCGACGATGTGACCAAGCTCATCAAGGAGTTCATCGAGCGCGACTTTTATAAACCGGTCGATTTTCCGTCGTTCGCCGGCAAGCATCCGACAAATGCGGATATCGACAAGGCTTTGGCCGATCTGCACGCATCTCATACGCACCGCTTCATGCCCGGAACCGTCGATTATTATGAGGTGGCGGGTATCTACGGGCCTTGGAAAAGTATCTACCAGTCGGTGTTCCCACCAGACGGCGAAGCCAAATACGACGGTATCGCGTTTAACACGGCCATCATTGACGGCAAGCGTTTCGTCACCGACGTGTATGATGGAGCAGCGGCACAGAAAGCTGGAATTCTCGTCGGCGACGAGCTTCTGGCTGTCGATGGCAAGCCTTTCGACGAGATCGGGTCATTTAAGGGTAAGGCGGGGAAAGTCGTGGCTGTCACGGTGAGGCGCGCCGCCAATGCGCAGCCCATGAATATACCGGTGACGGTCACTTCAATCCAACCCGTCAGGATGTATTTCGACGCTTTGAGAGCCAGCGGTCGGATCGTAGAAAATAGCGGCTATGAGATAGGCTATCTAAGGCTTTGGACACTTGCATCCCGGCAGACCAATGACGCTGTGGAAGCGATGCTGCGTGATGGGATTTTGAGCGGCGCTCAAGGTTTGATCCTTGATCTACGGGGGCGCTGGGGTGGGTTTTCGAGCGAACTTCCGACAATGCTACTGGAGGATTTTTCGGATATATCCATCACGATGCGAGATGGGCAAAGTTTCCCGTGGCAAACGGCGTGGCGCAAGCCAATTGTTGTCCTCGTCGACGAGGGAACACGCAGTAATAGCGAGGTGTTGGCCTGCGCAATCAAAAGGCGCGGCTTTACCCTCATTGGCAAGAAAACCGCAGGGGCTGTGTTGGGTGGACGCGCCTATTTGCTCCCGGACAATAGTCTTTTGATGTTGGCCGCCGGGACGGTCCGAGTTGACGACGAGGTTCTTGAGGGCAAAGGCGTGATGCCAGACGAGATTGTGGAGACGCTCGTTCCCTATGCGATGGGAGACGATCCGCAACTCCACGCCGCGATAGGGGAAATGACGAGACAGCTTTCCGGCGTCAGTCCTTGGCGCCGGTTCCTGCCCCCGGAGCGAAGACGCTGCGCGATGGAAACTAGCACGACATCGAACTGAACAAGCGCTACCTCGGCGCAATCACCTCGGTCGGCACCACCAGTCGCTGCATCGGCGGGGCGGCCATGTCGGCGATGCGGCGCATGACGGCGGTGGCGAGATCGCTGCCGGCGAGGCGGAAATCCTCGTGCACGACATGGATTTCCGGCCGCACCAATTGCAGCAGGTTGAAGGATTCCTTGGCGACGAGGTCAACGTCGCGGCCGAGCTTGAAGCCGGCCGCCTCGATGCCGGCGATCAGCGCGAAGGTCGGCCCGCCGGCGCCGCAGACGATGCCGTCCGGCCAGGCCGTGCGGCGCATCAATTTGATCGTGTGGCTGCGGATCTCGTCGATGGTGTTGTCGCTGGCGACCGCCGAGAACGGCGCCTCGCTTTGGCCGTGCTCGGCCATCTCGTCGATGAAGCCGTCGCGCATGTGACGGTGATAGTTGAGCGCGGGGGGCGGCGCCAACAGCGCCAGGCGCTTGCGGCCGAGTTCGGCCAGCCGCCGCACCGCCAGCCGCGCGAAGGCGTAATTGTCGAAGTCGTGATAGGGATGCTCGATGCCCATCGAGGTGCGGCCGTGGGCGGCGAAGGGGAAACCGCGCTCGGTCAGATAACGCACGCGCGGGTCCTGCGGCTCGGTGCGCGAGATGATGATGCCGTCGGCAGAACCGGTCTCCACCACGTAGCGGATCGGCTCCATCGGGTCGTTGTTGTGCGAATAGGGCGTGACGACCAGGTGGTAGGGCGTCGCCGCCAGCTGCTCGGAAATGCCGTAGATGAAATCGGATAGGAAGCCGCCGATCTGCTCTGAGGTGTTGAGCACGACCGAGATGACATTGGTCTTGCCGGTTCGCAGGCGCACGCCGGCGCGGTTCGGGCGGTAGCCGATCTGGCGGGCAACGAGCTGTACGCGCTTGCGCGTCTCGGCGCCGATCTCCGGTGCGTCCTTCAGTGCCCGCGACACGGTGGTGACGCCAAGGCCGGTCATGAAGGCGAGCGTCTTCAGCGTCGGCCGGCCGGCCTCCGTCTCGTCCTCGTCTCTATTGCGGCTCGATCTGTCCATGGCCCTGCCCGCAGCGCGCATATCAGCCGCCGATGACGACGACAATCGTCGAATGTGTCGCCTGGCCCTGCGCACCGTTGAAACACTAATATACTGAAACGTTACAGATATTCCAGATGGTGACTGGCCGACGGGGCGGTTTCCGGTTCGCAAGGGCCCTGGAATGGCGTCGTTTGCACCGCAATAACCGATATTGCGCCGCGAAATCGATTGAATGCTCCATAAATGTCGAATTTTGTCGATCTTCGAAAAATAGTCCGGCAGCGTCGACCGGCGGGTATTGCCATGGCGGCGCAATTGCCTTATCGAAAATCTGTAACGTTTCAGATTTTGGGAGGAATCGAAATGAGACAGATGATGACGGCGGCCGCGCTGGCCGCCGCAACCGCGCTCAGCTGCGCCGGAACTGCTTACGCGACGGATCTCGAAGTAACCCATTGGTGGACGTCGGGCGGCGAGGCCGCGGCCGTCGCCGAACTCGCCAAGGCATTCGACGCGACCGGCAACAAATGGGTGGACGGTGCGATCGCCGGCTCCGGCGGCACGGCGCGCCCGATCATGATTTCCCGCATCACCGGCGGCGACCCGATGGGCGCCACGCAGTTCAACCACGGCCGCCAGGCCGAGGAATTGATCCAGGCCGGGCTGATGCGCGACCTGACCGATGTCGCCACCAAGGAAAAGTGGACCGAAGTGGTGCGGCCGAAGAGCCTGCTCGATTCCTGCACGGTCGGCGGCAAGATCTATTGCGTGCCGGTCAACATCCACTCCTGGCAGTGGCTGTGGCTGTCCAACGAGGCCTTCGCCAAGGCCGGCGTGCCGGTGCCGAAGAACTGGGACGAATATGTCGCCGCCGCGCCCGCGCTGGAAAAGGCCGGCATCGTGCCGCTCGCCGTGGGCGGCCAGGCCTGGCAGGCGGCCGGAGCGTTCGACGTGCTGATGATGGCGGTGGGCGGCACCGACGCCTTCCTCAAGGTGAACAAGGACAAGGACGCCACCTTCGCGGCCGGGCCCGAGATCGCCAAGGTGTTCAAGGCGGCCGACGCCGCCCGCAAGATGGCCAAGAACACCAATGTGCAGGACTGGAACCAGGCGACCAACATGGTCATCACCGGCAAGGCCGGCGGCCAGATCATGGGCGACTGGGCGCAGGGCGAATTCCAGGTGGCCGGCAAGGTCGCCGGCAAGGACTACACCTGCCTTCCCGGGCTTGGCATGAACGCCACCATCGCCACCGCGGGCGATGCCTTCTACTTCCCGCTTTTGAAGGACGCCGACAAGGCCAAGGCGCAGGAAGTGCTGGCCGAGACGTTGCTCGACCCCAAGACGCAGGTCGCCTTCAACCTGAAGAAGGGTTCGCTGCCGGTGCGCGGCGACGTCGACCTCACGGCCGCCAACGACTGCATGAAGAAGGGGCTCGACATCCTCGCCAAGGGCAGCGTCATCCAGTGGACCGACCAGCTTTTGTCGCAGGACACGCAGAAGCAGAAGGAGGACCTGTTCTCCGAATTCTTCGCCAAGCAGGACCTGACCGTCGAGGAGGCGCAGAAGCGCTTCGCCGCCATCATCGCCAAGGCGGACTGATCCTGGTGCGCCCCATCCTCCCGGTTTCCGGTTCCGCCGCCATCGTGGCGGGGCCGGAACACCTAGAGGCTCGACAGACCCATGGCGGGTGACATCATGGCCAGCGCAACCAAGCGACCGAGCAGACTGTTCCGCAACCTCAGCGCCAAGATCGCCTCGGTGCCGATGGTGCTCACCGCACTGGTCATCTTCGTCGGCGGCACGGCGTGGACGGTGTTCTACTCCTTCACCAATTCCAAGCTGTTGCCGCGGCTGACCTTTGTCGGGCTCGACCAGTATGAGCGGCTGTGGGCGACACCGCGCTGGCTGGTGTCGATCGAGAACCTGGCGATCTACGGCGTGCTGTCGCTGATCTTCTCGCTGGTCATCGGCTTCGTGCTGGCGGCGCTGCTCGACCAGAAGATCCGCTTCGAGGACACGCTGCGCACCATCTTCCTCTATCCCTTCGCGCTGTCCTTCGTCGTCACCGGCGTGGTCTGGCAATGGCTGCTCAATCCGGATTTCGGCGTGCAGGCGGTGGTGCGCTCGCTCGGCTGGACAAGCTTCACCTTCGACCCGCTCTATAATTCCAGCATCGTCATCTACGGCGTCCTGATCGCCGCGCTGTGGCAAGGCACCGGCTTCGTCATGTGCCTGATGCTGGCCGGGCTGCGCGGCATCGACGAGGACATCTGGAAGGCGGCGCGGGTGGACGGCATCCCGGCCTGGAAGACCTATCTGTTCATCGTCCTGCCGATGATGCGGCCGGTGCTCATCACCACGCTGGTTATTATCGCGGCCGGCATCGTCAAGGTCTACGACCTCGTGGTGGCGCAGACCAGCGGCGGGCCGGGCATCGCTTCCGAGGTGCCGGCCAAATATGTCTATGACTACATGTTCTTCGCGCAGAATCTCGGCCAGGGCTTCGCCGCCTCGACGATGATGCTGCTGTCGGTCGCCATCGTCATCGTGCCTTGGGTCTATCTCGAATTCGGGCGGAGGCGCTGACCATGGCTGTGTCCGCCACTCTGCCGGCAGCCGAGGGTCCGCGCGGACCCAAACCCCGGCACGCCTTCTCGCGCCGCAACATCTTTCTCTACGGCACGCTGTTCGTGGTGGCCGCCTATTACCTTTTGCCGCTCTACGTGATGGTGGTGACGTCGCTGAAGGGCATGCCGGAAATCAGGCTCGGCAACATCTTCTCGCCACCGCTGGAGATCACCTTCGAG
This sequence comes from Mesorhizobium sp. 2RAF21, assembly GCF_052115345.1. Taxonomy (NCBI): domain Bacteria; kingdom Pseudomonadati; phylum Pseudomonadota; class Alphaproteobacteria; order Hyphomicrobiales; family Phyllobacteriaceae; genus Mesorhizobium; species Mesorhizobium sp. 2RAF21. Next base: position 5,604 of record NZ_JBFRGM010000036.1, read on the forward strand.
CCCTGGGCGAAGGCGTGGGCCAGCGCCTGCACCGGCCTCAACTGCGATGGGCTTTCGCGCGGTTTCTGGAATTCGGTGCGCATCACCGTGCCCTCGGTGATCCTGTCGATCGCCATCGCCTCGGTCAACGGCTACGCGCTCGCCAACTGGCGCTTCAAGGGCTCGGAGCTGTTCTTCACCATCCTGATCGTCGGCGCCTTCATCCCCTATCAGGTGATGCTCTACCCGATCGTCATCATCCTGCGCGAAATCGGCCTCTATGGCAGCCTGACCGGGCTGGTGCTGGTGCATTCCATCTTCGGCATGCCGATCCTGACGCTTCTCTTCCGCAACTATTTCGCTTCGTTGCCGGAGGAACTGTTCAAGGCCGCGCGCGTCGATGGCGCCGGCTTCTGGAGCATCTACCTGCGCATCATGTTGCCGATGTCGGTGCCGATCTTCGTCGTCGCCATGATCCTGCAGATCACCGGCATCTGGAACGATTTCCTGTTCGGCGTCGTCTACACGCGGCCCGACACCTATCCGATGACGGTGCAGCTCAACAACATCGTCAATTCGGTGCAGGGCGTGAAGGAATACAACGTCAACATGGCCGCCACGCTGCTCACCGGCCTGGTGCCGCTGATCGTCTATTTCGTCTCCGRCAAATTGTTCGTGCGCGGCATCGCGGCCGGCGCGGTGAAAGGCTGAGCATGGACGCAACCGCCAACACCAGCGTTTCCATCCAGGAGCTGTCGCTGAATTTCGGCACGGTTTCGGTGCTGCAATCGCTCAATCTCGACATCGCCGAGGGCGAGTTCATCGTGCTGCTCGGACCGTCGGGCTGCGGCAAGTCCACGCTGCTCAACTGCATCGCCGGCCTGCTCGACATTTCCGACGGCCGCATCTTCATCAAGGGCAAGAACGTCACCTGGGAGGAGCCGAAGGACCGCGGCATCGGCATGGTGTTCCAGTCCTATGCGCTCTACCCGCAGATGAGCGTGGAGAAGAACCTCTCCTTCGGGTTGAAGGTCGCCGGCACGCCGAAGGAAGAGATCGGCAAGCGCATCGCGCGGGCCGCCGAAATCCTGCAGATCGAGCCGCTTTTGCAACGCAAGCCGGCGGCATTGTCCGGCGGCCAGCGCCAGCGGGTGGCGATCGGCCGGGCGCTGGTGCGCGACGTCGACGTGTTCCTGTTCGACGAGCCGCTGTCGAACCTCGACGCCAAGCTGCGCTCGGAACTGCGCGTCGAGATCAAGCGCCTGCACCAGCGGCTGGCCAACACCATGATCTACGTCACCCACGACCAGATCGAGGCGATGACGCTGGCCGACCGCATCGCCGTCATGCGCGGCGGGGTGATCCAGCAGCTCGACGCGCCGCAGGCGATCTACAACCGCCCGGTCAACCGCTTCGTCGCCGGCTTCATCGGCTCGCCCGGCATGAATTTCGTCGACGGCAGGCTGGAGGACGGCGACGGCGGCTGGCGCTTCACCTCAGGCGATTTGACGGTGCCGCTCTCCACCTACGCCTTCGACCGCCAGCCGGTTGCCGGGCCGGCGGTGCTCGGCATCAGGCCGGAGCATATCGGCCTCAATTCCGGCTCGGGCTGGCCGTTTTCGGCCAAGGCCAATGTCGATGTCGTCGAGCCGATGGGTTCCGACACGCTGGTCTGGGGACGGCTCGGCGCGCAGAGCCTTTCCGTGCGCGTGCCCTCCGAGCGGGCGCCGCGGACCGGCGAACAGGTCGAGATCGGCTTCGATCCGTTGCGCGCCTCGCTGTTCGGCGAAGACGGCAACCGGCTCTGACCCTCGAGACCTCAAAAATCCACCCCGACAAGCAGACCCCCCAGCAGAATGGACAGGAAAATGGACTGGTCATTTCAACTCTACAGCGCCCGCAACTTCCAGCCCTGGGACAAGGTGCTGAAACTGCTCGGCAGCCTGGGCTACGCGCAGGTCGAAGGTTTTGGCGGGGTCTATGACGACCCCAAGGCCTTCCGCGCCGAGCTCGACAAGAACAAGCTTGCCATGCCGACCGGGCATTTTTCGATCGAGGCGCTGGAGCATGATTTCGAGGGCGTGCGCAAAACGGCCGACACGCTCGGCATCAAGCTGCTGATCTGCCCCTATCTGGTGGCGGAGGCGCGTCCGGCCGACACCGCCGGCTGGCGCGGTTTCGGCGAGCGGTTGGCCAAGGTCGGCGAGGCGGCCAAGAAGGCCGGCTACACCTTCGCCTGGCACAATCACGACTTCGAATTCAAGGCATTGCCGGACGGCTCGATCCCGCAGGAGCACATCCTCTCGGCGGCGCCCAATATCGGCTGGGAGATGGATGTCGCCTGGGTAGTGCGCGGCGGCGCCGACCCGCTGCCCTGGATCGAACGGCATGGCCGGCGCATCGCCGCCGTCCACGTCAAGGACATCGCCAAGCCCGGCCAGGGACTGGACGAGGATGGCTGGTCGGATGTCGGCCACGGCACCATCGACTGGTCGAAGCTGACCAAGGCGCTGAAGCAACGCAGTGCCGCCAAATATTTCATCATGGAACAGGACAACCCGAACGACATCGAGCGTTTCGCGCGCCGGTCGATCGAAGCGGCCAGGGCTTTCTAGGAGAACGACGATGGCAAAGAAACTGGGGATCGGCGTCATCGGCGCCGGCAACATTTCGGCGGCCTATTTCAGGCTGGCGCCGCTGTTTCGTGGCATCGAGATGCGGGCCTGCGCCGACATCAACATGGATGCCGCCAAGGCGCGGGCGAAGGAATTCAAGCTGCGCGCCGCGACGGTGGACGAATTGCTGAAGGCCGACGACATCGACATCGTCGTCAACCTGACCATTCCGGCCGTCCATTACGAGGTGTCCAGGCGGGTGCTCGATGCCGGCAAGCATGTCTATTCGGAAAAGCCGTTCGTGCTGTCGCTGCAGGAGGGGCTGGACCTGCGCAAGCGGGCGGCGAAGAAGGGCCTGCGCATCGGCTCGGCGCCGGACACCTTCCTTGGCGGCGCGCATCAGCTGGTGCGCAGCCTGATCGACGAGGGCAAGGTCGGCGAGATCACCGGCGGCACCTGCACGGTGATGAGCCACGGCATGGAGCACTGGCACCCGAATCCGGACTTCTTCTTCCAGCCGGGCGCCGGCCCGGTGCTCGACATCGGCCCTTATTACGTCACCAACCTGATCCAGCTGATCGGCCCGGTCAGGCGGGTCGCGGCGCTGGCCTCGATACCGGCCAAGCAGCGCACCATTTCGTCCAAGCCGCGCGCCGGCGAAAAGATACCGGTCAACACGCCGACCACCATCCACGGCCTTTTGGAATTCGCCAATGGCGCGGTGGTGACGCTGAACACCAGCTGGGACGTGTGGAGCCACGGCCACGCGCCGATGGAGCTTTATGGCGAAAGAGGCACGGTCTTCGTGCCGGACCCGAACTTCTTCGGCGGCGAGGTCGTCTACACCAAGGAAGACAAGCCGGTGAAGGGGCTGCCGAAATGGCCGCATCCCTTCGGCGTCGCCAATGAAAAGCACGGACATGGCATGATGGCCAATTATCGCACGGCGGGTCTGGCCGACATGGCGCTGGCGATAACCGAGGGCCGCCCGCATCGCTGCTCGATGGAACTGGCGCTGCATGCGGTGGATGTGATGACCAGCCTGCTGAAATCCGGCGAAACCGGCAAGTTCGTGACCATGCAGACGACCTGCGAGCGGCCGGCGGCGCTCGGCGTCAAGGAAGCCAAGGCGCTGCTGGCCAAGAAGTAGAATTCCTCGGGACGGCAGTTTGTCTGAGCCGCCGATTGAACTATAGCTGCGTCCTTCGGGGTTCGCCTCGAAGGACGCATTCGTTTGCGGAACATCCTATCCAAGGAACCATGATGCCATACGCTCCCGCCGCCGACCGCTATCAGTCGATGATCTACAACCGCTGCGGCCGTACCGGCCTGAAGCTGCCAGCGATTTCGCTGGGGCTCTGGCACAATTTCGGCGAAGACACGCCGCACCGGGTCAAGCGCGCCATCTGCCAGAAGGCGTTCGATCTCGGCATCACCCATTTCGACCTTGCCAACAATTACGGCCCGCCGCCCGGCTCGGCCGAGGTTGCCTTTGGCGAGATCCTGCGCGGCGATTTCGCCGGCTATCGCGACGAGCTCATCATCTCGACCAAGGCCGGTTACGAAATGTGGGACGGGCCCTATGGCGAGTGGGGCAGCCGCAAATATGTGCTGGCCAGCCTCGACCAGAGCCTGAAACGGATGGGGCTCGACTATGTCGACATCTTCTATTCGCACCGCTTCGACCCGGAGACGCCGCTGGAAGAGACGATGGGCGCGCTGGACCACGCCGTGCGTTCGGGCAAGGCGCTTTACGCCGGCATCTCGTCCTACAATTCGCAGCGCACCCGCGAGGCGGCCGACATCCTCAAGCGACTTGGCACGCCCTGCATCATCCACCAGCCCAGCTATTCGATGCTGAACCGCTGGGTGGAGGAAGACGGGCTGCTCGACGCGCTGGACGGGCTTGGCATCGGCTCGATTGTGTTCTCGCCGCTGGCGCAGGGCATGCTGACCGACAAATATCTCGGCGGCGTGCCCGAGGGCAGCCGCGCCACGCAGGGCAAGTCGCTGCGCCAGTCCTTCCTGGACGAGCCGACGCTGGCCAACATCCGCGGCCTCAACGCGATTGCGCAAAAGCGCGGCCAGACGCTGGCGCAGATGGCGCTGGCCTGGGTGCTGCGCGGCGGCCGCGTCACCTCCGCACTGATCGGCGCCAGCCGGCCGGAGCAGGTCGAGGATTGCGTCGGCGCGCTGAAGAACCTCGAATTCAGCGAAGCCGAGCTTGGCGAGATCGACCGCTTCGCGCGCGAGGCCAACATCAATCTGTGGGCGGCTTCGTCGGAACGGGCGGGCGCGGCCAGGAAGTGATGGGATAGCGGGGGGCGGCTTCTCTGCCCCGCACTTCCTCATGTTCAGAGCCGTCGCTCCCCTCGCCGAAAAACAGGCCGGTGGCAAAATCGGCGATTCATGCTTATTTCTGGGGCAGACGGCTGGCCGGTCCATACGGCACGCCGCCGGAAAGAGTATCGAGGGTGGGATGATGACGGCAAAAAGCGTGCTGACCAAGAACCAGCAGAGCGTGCTGGAAAAGCTGGAAGCGGCGAATGCGCCACTGAGCGCCTACACGCTGCTCGACCAGCTGCGCGAACGCGGTTTTCGCGCGCCGCTGCAGGTCTACCGCGCGCTCGATACGCTGATGAAGGAAGGCTACGTGCACCGGCTGGAAAGCCTGAACGCCTTCGTCGCCTGCGCCGACCCGCACGATCATGGCCATGCGCATGGCCACAGCCATGGCATGACCGCTTTCGCCATCTGCGACAGCTGCGGCCAGGTCACCGAATTCTGCGACGAGAAGATCGGCGAAAAGCTGAGCGACTGGGTTGGTTCGTCCGGCTTCGTCGCCAAGAAGGCGGTGATCGAGTTCCGCGGCACCTGCGCCAAATGCCGGACCGACGCGGCGGCGTAGTCCCTTCGATCGCAGCGACCATTCTCCCGGCTGGTCAGTCGACGCCGGCATGCTCCAGATATTGCGGCAAATCGTCGGTGATGGTGAACCAGGGCGCCTTCGAACCGACGAAGATGTGATGGTCCGGGCGGATCGACGGCGCGTCGATCAGCGTGCCCATCGCGACATGAGCATAGGCGTTGTCGTGCACCACCGAATAGAGCAGCGAACCGCATTGCGCACAGTGGCGGTCATGGGCGGCGTTTCTGTCGCCGAAGATCAGGAGCTTGTCCTCGCCCCTGGTCAGGCGCAGCTTGTCGACCTCGATGCCTGCGAAGGGCTTGAAGGCGGCGCCCGTCGCGCGCCGGCAGCCCGAGCAGTGGCAGTTGGCGGCGTAGCCGAACGCGTCCTCGACCTCGTAACCGACGGCTCCGCAGAAGCAGCCGCCGGCAAGCAGTCGGGCTTTTCCTTCCGACCGGTCCATCGCGCCGGCCTTAGTGCGCCTCGTCCCAGTTGTTGGCGGCGCGGGCGTCGACCTGCAGCGGCACCGACAGCGAGACGGCCGGCATGGCGGCGTTTTCCATGATGTCGCGCACGACCGGGATGGTCGCCGCGACTTCCGCCTCGACGGTTTCGAAGATCAGTTCGTCATGCACCTGCAAGAGCATGCGGGCTGACAATTTCGCCTTGGCCAGCGCATCGTCCATGCGCACCATGGCGCGGCGGATGATGTCGGCTGCGGTGCCCTGCAGACGCGCATTGATCGAGGCGCGCTCGTTGAAGGCGCGCACCGAAGGATTGGACGAGCGGATTTCGGGATAGTGGATGCGGCGGCCGAACACCGTCTCCACATAACCGTGCTCGCGCGCATATTCCTTGGTGGTGTCGATATAGTCGCGGATGCCGGGGAAGCGCTCGAAATATTTCTTGATGTAGGCGCCGGCCTCCTCGCGCGGGATCGACAGTTGGTTAGCCAGCCCAAAGGCCGAGATGCCGTAGATGATGCCGAAATTGATGGCCTTGGCGCGGCGGCGCACTTCGGACGGCATGCCTTCCACCGGCACGTTGAACATTTCCGACGCGGTGACGGCATGGATGTCGACGCCGTCGGCGAAGGCCTGCTTCAGCTGCGGGATCTCGGCAACATGGGCAAGCACGCGCAGCTCGATCTGGCTGTAGTCGGCCGAGATCAGCTTGTTGCCCTTGTCGGCGATGAAGGCGGTGCGGATCTTGCGGCCCTCGGCGGTGCGCACCGGAATGTTCTGCAGGTTCGGATCGGACGACGACAGGCGCCCCGTCGACGTCGCGGCGAGCGCATAGGAGGTGTGGACGCGCTTGGTGTCGGGGTTGATGAAGCCGGGCAGGGCGTCGGTATAGGTCGACTTCAGCTTGGTGAGCTGGCGCCAGTCGACGATCTTGCGCGGCAGTTCGTGGCCTTCGGCGGCGAGGTCTTCGAGCACCTGCGCCGAGGTCGACCACTGGCCGGTCTTGGTCTTGGTGCCGCCGGGCAAGCCCATGCGGCCGAACAGGATGTCGCCGAGCTGCTTGGGCGAGCCAATGTTAAAGCGCTCGCCGGCGAGCACATTGATCTCGTCCTCCAGCCGCGCGGCGCCCTGCGCCAGCTCGCCGGACAGGCGCGACAGGATCTGGCGGTCGACCGAGATGCCGCGCTGTTCCATCTTGGCCAGCACCGGCACCAGCGGCCGCTCCAGCCGTTCATAGACCGACACCATGCCTTTGGCGGCGAGGCGCGGCTTCAGCACCTCCCAGAGCCGGAAGGTGACGTCGGCGTCCTCGGCGGCGTAGGCGGTCGCCCGGTCGATGTCGACCTGGTCGAAGCCGACGAAATTCTTGCCGGAGCCGGCGACATCCTTGAAGTGGATCGTCTTGTGGCCGAGCCACTTCTCCGACAGCGCGTCCATGCCGTGGCCTCCGGAGGTGCCGGCGTCGAGCACGTAGGAAATCAGCATGGTGTCGTCATAGGGCGCGACGTCGATGCCGTGCCGGTTCATGATGACGAGGTCGTATTTCAGGTTCTGCGCGATCTTGAGGACCGAGCGGTCCTCCAGTAGCGGTTTCAGCGCGGCCAGCGCGTCGCGGATCGGGATCTGGTTCTCGACCAGTCCGCCGCCGAGCAGGTCGTCGCGTCCGCTCTTGTGGTTGAGTGGCACATAGGCGGCACGGCCGGCGCGGGTGGCGAGCGAGAAGCCGACCAGCTCGGCCTGCATCGGGTCGAGCGAGGTGGTCTCGGTGTCGAAGGCGACAACGCCTGCTTCCGTGGCTTCCGCCACCCAGGCCTTGAGCGTGGCGACGTCGCGGATCGCGGTGTAGGCGGTGGTGTCGATCTTTGCGGCGACGGCGGCCTCGGCGCGCTGGGCCGAAAGTTGCGAGGGCGTGTCCTGCCCCTCACCCTTACCCTCTCCCCGTAAGGACGGGGAGAGGGGGGCGCCAGCGCTGGTGCTTCCCCCTTCTCCCCGTTCTTTACGGGGAGAAGGTCCGGCAGGGGATGAGGGGCCGCCCGCCGAGCCGACATCCGGGCCATGCACGTCGGGACCGAGTTCGACGGCAACAGTTGCCGCCTCGATCTCGCCGGCCTCGGTGCCGGTCGCTTCGGCGACGCGGCGGGTCAGCGTTGAAAATTCCATGGCCTTGAGGAAGGCGATGAGTTTCGGTCCGTCCGGCTCCTGCAGCACGAATGCGTCGAGGCCCTCGGTCACCGGCACGTCGATCTTCAGCGTGACGAGATCGCGCGAAATGCGCGCCTTGTCGGCATTGTCGATGATCGACTGGCGGCGCTTGTCCTGCTTGATCTCGCCGGCGCGGGCGAGCAGCGTATCGAGGTCGCCGAACTGTTCCAGAAGCTGCGCGGCTGTCTTCGGGCCGATGCCGGGCACGCCCGGCACGTTGTCGACCGAGTCGCCGGTCAGCGCCTGCAGGTCGATCATCTTTTCCGGCGGCACGCCCCATTTCTCGATCACTTCGGGAATGCCGATCTGGCGGTCCTTCATCGGGTCGTACATGCCGACGGCGGGACCGACGAGCTGCATCAGGTCCTTGTCGGACGAGACGATGGTGGCGTCGCCGCCGGCCTCGCGGGCGAGGCGGGCATAGGTGGCGATGAGGTCGTCGGCCTCGAAGCCTTCCATCTCGATGCAGGGCAGGTTGAAGGCGCGCGTCGCCTGGCGGATCAGCCCGAACTGCGGGATCAGATCTTCCGGCGGCGCCGAGCGGTTGGCCTTGTATTCAGGATAGAGCTCGTTGCGGAAGGTCTTGGACGAATAGTCGAAAATGACGGCGAAATGGGTCGGCACGATGCCGACGTCGGTGTTGCGCGCATCCAGCATCAGCTTCCACAACATGTTGCAGAAACCGGACACGGCGCCCACCGGCAGGCCGTCGGATTTGCGGGTCAGCGGCGGCAGCGCGTGATAGGCGCGGAAGATGTAGCCGGAGCCGTCGACAAGGAAGAGATGATCGCCTTTTTTCATGGCCGATACGGGTAGCCCGGCAATGGGCGGCTGTCCATGGTTTAGGCCACCGTGCCGCCGTCTCCTGACAAGTCGTTGGCCCGTGTCGGGTTGCAGGCGCCTAGAGAGGCGCAAATCGCTTGGAGATGGTCTCGGGTCCGTCGCGATAGTCGGTGAAGCCGATCCCCTGGTAGAATGCCTGGCCGCCGGTATTTTCCTTGCGGATGGTCGCATCGATGAAGCTGACGCCGGCCATCTTCGCGGCCTCCGACGTGTGGGCGAACAATGCCCGTCCAGCGCCTCTCTTGTGGGCATGAGGATCCACGAAGGTCGCGACAATCCCCCAGTCGGCCGGCAACCGGTCGCCCGGCCAATCGGGGTCGGACCATTCGAGCGACTGGAACCCTAGCAACTGCGACCCTTCGAGCGCCACGAAGCAGCTGATTCCGAGCTGTGGCGAGATGAAGTAATCGACGATGCGCTGCTCGTCGAAATGCCCACGGTGCGCCGTTGTCCCACCGATTTCGACGATTTCGTTCAGGATTCGCGCCATCGCGCCCGCGTCTTGCGGCAGGGCGGCTCGGACATGCAGGGGCATGGATCGGTCATTCCATCTTGATTTGCCGGCCATTTTGATTTGCCGGCCATAGTGATTGCTGGATTGTCGGAAGTTAGGTGCCCCACGCCCCTTCTGCAAAGGGTGGGATGCTCACAACTGACATTGGTCGGCGGATGGTGAAGGTCGATCGCCGCTGGCGGATCATGTCGAAGATATTCTCGAGGTTCTCAACAAGGATCCGGCGACGACCTTCGTGATTATCGACGAGGTCATAAACGAGGTCGAAACGAGGTATTGGGGGCATCGGCGGCCTGCCCGTCGAACAACACCGACAAAAGATTGCCGGCAATCCACCAAAGGGTTGAGACCCTGTTCCAGACCTAGCCGTGCGGCCGTTGCCGGCACAACAACGGCGGACCTGGCACCGGCCCGAAAGGCCGATCACCACCCCTCACGGGCATGTTACAAAAGTGTAATGTTGGCGCCCTTGAATCGCCATGTTCGCGACCACAAATATGACCCATCGGCAGTTTTCGCCGAAGTCCGGAACAAGGCCCGTCCCCCGCCTATGCCGGACACCTGCGGCAGCCTTTCCCCCTCTCCGGGCTGCCGCATTGTTTCGAGTAGCGCCGCCGTGGTTCCCCCTCCACCACGGCGGCACTTTTTTGGGAGCAGGATCATCCCCGACACAGCCCAGAAAACCGCGACCGGGAAAACCCCGAAGGCCGCAAAACGGCGCGCCCTGCTGCTCGTCAACGCCAAGGCGCGGCGCGGAGACATGCCGCTCGACGGTATTCTCGACCGCTTGCGGGCCGGTGGGCTGGACGTGACGGTGGAGCCGTTCTCGGCACTGCCTGAACTTGCCCGCGACATCACCCGGCTGCGCGAACAGGCCGACTGCATCATCATCTGCGGCGGCGACGGCACCGTCTCGTCCGGCGCCATGGCGGTGATGGAAAGCGGCCTGCCGATGGGCATACTGCCGATGGGCACCGCCAACGACCTTGCCCGCACGCTCGGCCTGCCGATGGACATCATGCAGGCGACGGACGTCATCGTGAAAGGCTACCAGCGCCGCATCGACCTCGGCTCGGTCAACGGCCATGCCTTCTTCAACGTCGCTAGCATCGGGCTCTCCACGCAGCTCGCGCAAGGGCTGCGGCCTGAATTGAAGAAGCGTTGGGGACGGCTCGGCTACGCCATTGCCGCGGCGCGCGTGCTCTACAAGGCGCGGCCCTTCACCGCCTGGATCCGCGAGAAGGGCGAGATGGTCAAGGTGAAGACCTTCCAGATCGCCGTCGGCAACGGCCGCCATTATGGCGGCGGCAATGTCGTGGAGGCGAGTGCCGCCATCGACGACGGCTTCCTCGATCTCTACAGCCTGGAAATGCGCAATGTGTGGAAGCTGGCGCTGTTGCTGCGCTCGTTCCGCTCGGGCACGCATGGCGCCTGGAACGAGGTGCGGACGGCGCGCTGCGTGCAGTTCGATGTCACCACCCGTACGCCGCAGCCGGTGAACACCGACGGCGAGATCGTGACGTCGACGCCGGCCTCCTTCCTCGTGCATCCGGAAGCGATCGCGGTCTATGCGCCGGAAGGCACCGACGACTGACAGACTGCCTTGAAATCGATGATGCCGGGCTGCAAATGGCAAGCCGCTGCGCTCCGATGCTCACGTACTGAAAGTACGCTCCGCTTCGGTGCTCGCGCCTCGCCATTTTCGCCTCGGCCTGATCGATTTCCACGCAGTCTTCCAAATTTTCAAACTCCTTCGAAATTGCAGCGGAGACGGAACGGTGAGCCAGAGGGTCGCTGGCGGTTTCCTTCCACAGGCTCTTCCATTAGGGTCGCCGCGGAATCGTCCTTGATTGATCGGAAGGCCCGCAATGACCGCTCTCAGCCCCGTCCTCGACCGTCTCGACAAAAGCCTCGACCAGAGCCTGGCGCGGCTGTTCGATCTGTTGAAGATCAAGTCGATCTCGACCGATCCGGCTTTTTCGGCCGACTGCCGCAAGGCGGCGGAGTGGCTGGTGGCGGACCTCAAGACCATCGGCTTCGACGCTGCGGTGCGCGACACGCCCGGCCATCCCATGGTGGTCGCCCATCACGACGGCCCGGCCGGCGCGCCGCATGTGCTGTTCTACGGCCATTACGACGTGCAGCCGGTCGACCCGCTCAATCTCTGGCACGACGATCCGTTCGATCCCAAGATCAAGGAGACCGAGCCCGGCCGCAAGGTCATCACCGGCCGTGGGTCGGCCGACGACAAGGGCCAGTTGATGACCTTCGTGGAAGCCTGCCGCGCCTGGAAGGCCGAGCACGGTTCGCTGCCCTGCCGCGTCACCATCCTGTTCGAGGGCGAGGAGGAAAGCGGCTCGCCGTCGCTGAAGCCGTTCCTCGATGCCAACGCCAAGGAACTGAAGGCCGATTTCGCGCTGGTCTGCGATACCGGCATGTGGGACGAGACCACGCCGGCGATCACGACGACGCTGCGCGGCCTCGTCGGCGAGGAGATCACCGTCAAGGCCGCCAATCGCGACCTGCATTCGGGAGAATATGGCGGTGCCGCCGCCAATCCGATCCGCATCCTGGCCAGGATCCTGGCCGACATCCATGACGAGACCGGTCGTGTCACCATTCCCGGCTTCTATGACGGCGTCGAGGAGACGCCGTCGCAGGTGCTGAAATCGTGGGAGCAACTGGGCGAGACCACCGAGACTTTCCTTGGCCCGATCGGCCTGTCGGTTCCGTCGGGCGAAAAAGGCCGCTCGGTGCTGGAACTGGTTTGGGCGCGCCCGACCGCCGAGTTCAACGGCATCACCGGCGGCTACACCGGCAAGGGCTTCAAGACGGTGATCGCGGCGGAAGCCTCGGCCAAGGTGTCCTTCCGCCTCGTGCACAAGCAGAATCCCGACAAGATCCGCGCCGCCTTCCGCAAATTCGTCGAGGAGCGGCTGCCCGCCGACTGCTCCGTCGAGTTTCATCCGCATGGCGGCTCGCCGGCAATCCAGCTTTCCTACGAATCGCCCTTCCTGACCAAGGCCAAGGACGCGCTGTCGGACGAATGGCCGAAGCCGGCCGTCATGATCGGCAGCGGCGGTTCGATCCCGGTGGTCGGCGACTTCCAGACCTTCCTCGGCATGGAATCGCTGCTGGTCGGTTTCGGCCTGTCGGACGATCGCATCCATTCACCCAACGAGAAGTACGAGATGAGCTCCTTCCACAAGGGGCAGCGCTCCTGGGCGCGCATCCTCGACGCACTGACCCGCTGAGCAGACCGACCATGAGCAACATCCGTTTTCACAAAAACGACCTGCCCGACCTTGCCCATTACGATGTCGACGCGGTCGCCATCGACACCGAGACGCTGGGGCTGAACCCGCATCGCGATCGGCTCTGCGTGGTGCAGATTTCGCCCGGCGACGGCTCCGCCGACGTCATCCAGATCGCGGCCGGCCAGAAGAAGGCGCCGAACCTCACCGCGCTTCTGAAGAACCGCAAGATCACCAAGCTGTTCCATTTCGGCCGCTTCGACCTTGCCGTGCTCTATAACGCCTTCGGCGTCATGCCCGAGCCGGTGTTCTGCACCAAGATCGCGTCCAGGCTGGTGCGTACCTACACCGACCGCCATGGCCTGAAGGACATCTGCCAGGAACTGCTCGGCGTCAGCCTGTCGAAGCAGCAGCAGTCTTCCGACTGGGCGGCCGAGACGCTGTCGCCGGAACAGCTCGAATATGCCGCTTCCGACGTGCTTTATCTGCACCGGCTGCGCGACGTGCTGGCCGGACGGCTGGCGCGCGACGGCCGGACCAGGGAGGCCGAAGCCTGCTTCCGCTTCCTGCCGACCCGTGCCAAACTGGACCTGATGGGCTGGGACGAAGAGGATATCTTCGCCCACAGCTGACCGGCGCGGGTTGTCCATGCCGGCGCCGGGCTGATGGAGGCTTGACGATGGCTGCCAGACAACCGATCGCGACCGCACCCAAGGACGGCTCCAAGGTCACCGTCTACTGGACGGACGGCAACGGTGTGATGAACGAGTCGATCGCGCAATACCGTTCCGCCGAGCGGTTGAAAGCGCTTGGCGGCGATGTCGATCCCAACGATGTCGGTTGGTGGGCGGCGATCGACGGCCATACCCAGAAGAAGATCGATCCGACGAGCTGGCGCCCGGCTTCGGGCGACGATGACGACGACGGCTGAGGCTGTCCGCGCTTTTCGAGCTTCGAACGCCCCGAGCTCCGCGAGGGGCAGGATTGCATCTTGCTCCTAGCCCTCGGCATAGCCTCGGGCGTTCGAACCCTTTGAAAGGTCCACTGGATCTTTCAATTCGCCTCCGGCGAACCGGGTTCTCACCCCGCAAGGGGAGAAGGCGCGCCACCCCATGCTTGGCTTTTCCCCACAGGTTGAATTATCGTTCCGGCATTGCAACCGGGGCCTGATTCGCAGCTTCGGCGCGTTTCAGCCCATGTTCCGGAGGGAATATCATGGGTGTCGAAAGTCTGATTGTCTTCCTCGTCATCGGCGCGGTCGCCGGCTGGCTGGCCGGCCTGATCGTCAAGGGTTTCGGCTTCGGCCTGATCGGCAACATCGTCGTCGGTATCGTCGGTGCCTTCATCGCCGGCTGGCTGTTCCCGCGACTGGGCATCAGCCTGGGCGGCGGCATCATCGCCTCGATCATCCACGCCGCCATCGGCGCGATCATCCTTCTGGTGCTGATCCGGCTGGTCAAGCAGGCTTGACCGGGTCAACCAATCTCGACCGGGTCAACTAGGCTCGACGTACCCAACACGGCCTGACGCGCCAGTCGCGCAGGCCGATCGCTTCCAGGAAGCGCGCTTCCTGGAAATGCTCTTCAACAAAACCGGCTGTCCCCGTGGCAGGCAGGCCCGACCCCTCAGGCGCTGCGGCGCATCGGCCGTTCGTGGCTGTGGTCGACCGCGTATGGGCCCATTCTGTCATCGACGACCATGCCGCTGATGCGGATGAAGCCGGCGAAAGATCTGCGGGCGTCGTCAGCGCTCAGCTGACCGGCCTCGGCGGCGAGGCAGCAGTTCAGCGCGCAATTGTAGACCGGCCCGCGGCGACCCGCCGGCCACGCCCGCAGAAACGCGGTCGCTTCCTCGACACTGTCAATTTCCTTCATCGGATGACCCGGGCCATGCGAAAGGCGGACCGGCACGACAAACTGCAGGCGGTTCATGGACTACCTCCCAAACAGTCAGAACGTTTTGATTAGGGCCACTATACTCCAGCATGAGGGCCGAACAAAGGCTCCGTGTCGCAAGAGTGATGTGTGGATTTAAAAATTGAACGGCCCGTCGCAGGGGGTGTTGCGGCGGGCCGTTGCAGAGCATGGAGGGACATGCCTGACTTCGAGTGGGATGAGAATCCCCAGGAAGCGCCCACTAACGGTGGCGGTCGAACAAGGTTCCGATACGTTCGATCACGAAAGAGTTATATAGTCTGTTTTTACAGAGTAGTTGACGGCTGCCGTCTGCGGTTCCGGCGTGAAAAACCCGCCCCGGCGAACCGGGACGGGCGGCAAACGTCTTGAATGTTCTCGCGATAATCGTGTCAGCAGCCGGCGCAGGCTCCTTTGCTGGGGGTGCCGACAGGGCCCTGGCCGCTGGGCTTGCCGGAGCTGGACGTGCCCGTATGCGAGCGCGTGCCCTTGGAACCCGCGGTGAGCAGGACATCGCCCTGTCCGGTCGCTTGCACCGACGGTTTCGGTCCATTGCCCATCATCGGCGCGGCGGCGAAAGCTGCTCCCGACAGCATCAGCGACGCGATGGCCGCAGCCACAATCGTCTTCATGATCTTTCCCTTCATCACTTGGCCCAGGGCCATCCATGGCGCTGAGCAGGCGCCGACGGCGCCGTGTCGCGCCCGCGCCTTCGACGCGACACCGGCGCCTTCAATGAACGGCCCTTGAGGCTGGGCACATACGGCAAATGACGTATTTTTGGGCAACGCCCGCGCCTGGTCGGCCGTGTGGTTACCAGACGATAAAGAGCCGGGAGGGCGGTGGATTGTTTGTTCCCGCTGGCGCCAGGGTCGAAGTTCTGCCGACATTCAACAGGTGGTCTTACCTTAACTCTTTGATTTTCCTTTGTTTCGATTTTTAGGCTCTTAACGCGCCCTTAAACCGCCGTATCTACTCTGCAACGGGAGCGCCATCGGCATCGGGACTATCGGCAGCGCATGGCGGACCGCAGGGACAGACGCATCGAACCCAGCTTCGAGGGGACGGCGAAAACGCCTGCCTCGGCTGGTTTTTCGGTCGGTGAAGAGGATCGCGTCGTGCCGGGAAACCGGAAATCCTCCAAAAAGCGTGGCAGCGCCAAGGCGAAGGCGGCCCGTGGCGGCCGGCGCAAGCGCGGCCGCATGGGGCTGTTGGCCAGGCTCGTCTACTGGTGTTTCGTGCTGGCCATCTGGGGCGGCATCGCCGGTGCCGGCATCGTCATCTATTACGGCGCCAAGATGCCGGCGGCGACGACCTGGAGCGTGCCGGACCGCGCGCCCAACATCAAGATCGTCGACGTCGAGGGACAGCTTGTCGCCAACCGCGGCATGAGCGGCGGCGAGGCTGTCGGCCTCAACGAGATGTCGCGCTACATTCCCGAGGCCGTCATCGCCATCGAGGACCGGCGCTTCTATTCGCATTACGGCATCGACCCGATCGGCTTTTCCCGCGCCGTGTTCACCAATCTTCTCGGCGGGCGTCTGCGCCAGGGCGGTTCGACGCTGACCCAGCAGCTTGCCAAGAACCTGTTCCTGACGCCGGACCGCACCTTGGAGCGCAAGGTGCAGGAGGTGCTTCTGGCGATCTGGCTGGAGCACAAGCACACCAAGGACCAGATCCTCGAAATGTACCTGAACCGGGTCTATTTCGGTTCCGGCGCGCATGGTGTCGAGGCGGCGTCGCGCCGTTATTTCGGCAAAAGCGCCCGCGACGTGACGCTGTCGGAAGCAGCACTCTTGGCCGGCCTGCTCAAGGCGCCGTCGCGCTTTTCGCCGGCGCGCGACCCGAAGGCGGCCGAGGGCAGGGCGCAGGTCGTGCTGGGCGTGATGCGCGACGAAGGCATGATCAGCGACAAGGAGCTGAAGACGGCGATGGCGGCACCCGCGGTGCGCGCGCCGTCCTACTGGACCGGTTCGGAAAACTATGTCGCCGACACCGTGGTGGAGGAGTTGCCGGACCTGATCGGCGACGTGCGCGGCGACGTCGTCGTCGAAACCACCATCGACATGAACTTGCAGAAGCTCGCCGAGAAATCGATCCGCGACCTGATCGACGCCAATGGCAAGAAGCTCAATGTCAGCCAGGGCGCGCTGGTGTCGATCGACAATTCGGGCGCGGTGCGCGCCATGGTCGGCGGCTACGACTACGCGACCAGCCAGTTCAACCGCGCCTCGGAAGCGCGGCGCCAGCCGGGCTCCGCCTTCAAGCCCTTCGTCTACATGACGGCGCTGGAGGCCGGCCGCACGCCCGACAGCGTCCGCAACGACGCGCCGATCCGCATCGGCAACTGGTCGCCCGACAATTTCAAGGGCAAATATTACGGCAAGGTCACGCTGGCGACGGCATTGGCGAAATCGCTCAACTCGGTCGCGGCGCAGCTGACCATGGAGGTCGGGCCGAACGCCGTCATCGATACGGCGCATCGCATGGGCATCCAGTCCGACCTGCAGAACAACACGGCCATCGCGCTCGGCACTTCGGAAGTGACGCCGCTGGAACTGACCTCGGCCTATGTGCCTTTCGCCAATGGCGGCTACCGGCCGGACGTGCATTTCGTGCGCCGCATCACCGACGGCAACGGCAAGGTGCTCTACCAGGCCAAGGAAGCGACCGCGCCGCGCGTGGCCCGCACCGAGATCATCGGTATGATGAATTCGATGATGTCGGGCACGGTGGAGGTCGGCACCGCCAAGAAGGCGGCCTTCGGCTGGCCGTCGGCCGGCAAGACCGGCACCAGCCAGAATTCGCGCGACGCCTGGTTCGTCGGCTACACGGCCAATCTGACCACGGGTGTCTGGTTCGGCAACGATGACGGAACGGCGATGAAGAACGTCACCGGCGGCGCGCTGCCGGCGCAGGCCTGGCACGAATTCATGATGGCCGCGCATCAGGGCGTGCCGGTGAAGCCGCTGCCCGGCACCTGGCGCTCGACGCCGTCCGACGCGATCGTGCAGGACGACATCCCGCTCAACATCGAGCCGCCGGCGCCGATACCCGGGCAGGCGGTGCCGACGGCTTCGGCTTCGCAGCCGCAGCGGGCGGTGCGCCAGACCGGCCAGCGGAACGGCGTTGCCATGCCGAGCGACGACGGCAGCACCGCTTCGATCGATCATCCGGTGCCGCCGGGCGATGTCGGCGGGCCGACGAAGAAGCGCGGAACCTCGATCCTCGACATTTTGAGCGGCGGCTGAGGCGCCGCCGGCGAGACCGTTGGCCAGCCCCAGGTTTTGTGCCTTCGCCCTAGCCGGCGGTTTCTTCGCGGCTGCCGCTCAGCCTGGCCAGGATGGAAACGAGCTGCGGCGCCATCAGGCCGATTTCGTCGAGATGCATGCTGGAGAGGGATAACAGGCGCCTTTCGCCCTCCGGCGTCAGCGCCAGCAGTACGCGCCGGCCGTCATTCGGGTCCTGCCGGCGCTTGACCAGACCCGCTTCCTCCAGCCGGTTGGCGAGCTCGGCGGCGGTGTGATGCCGCACCAGTAGCCGTGTCGCCAGCTCGCCCACGGACAGGCCGTCGCCTTCGCCCAGCCCCTTGATGGTGAGGATGGCCTGATGCTGCTGGGCGGTCAGGCCGGCCTCGCCGGCCGCCGTCTCGCTGAACGCCAGGAACTTTCGGATCGCATAGCGGAATTCGGCGAGCGAACGATAGTCGACCTCGCCCGGGTCTGCCGGATGAGGCCGAACGGAGCCCGGTTCGGTTTTTTTGATCACCGGATCGTTTCCTTTCCCGAAATTATATCGTAGTGCGATATAAACTCATCAGCGATTGAAGCCCATATGCCTATATCCACCCAGACCGACAAGCCAGCCGATGCCACGCGCGCCCGGCCGCTCCCGCCCTCGGCCCAGCACGCTTTGCCGCGACCCGGCGACTTTACCGCCGACACGCGCGTGCTGATGCTGATGGCGGTCGCTGTCGTCGTCGGCACAGCGGCGGTCGGCACGGCCTGGGTTCTGCTCAGGCTGATCACGCTCTGCACCAACATCGCCTATTACGGGCAGCTGTCGCTGGAAGCGCTGCCGATCTCCGGTTCGCCGCTCGGTTGGGGGATGGTTTTGGTGCCGGTGGTCGGCTGCCTGATCATCGGCCTGATGGCGCGGTTCGGCTCGGAAAAGATCCGCGGCCACGGCATACCCGAGGCGATTGAGGCTATCCTGATCGGCAAGAGCCGCATCAGCGCCAAGGTTGCCGTGCTGAAGCCGCTGTCCTCGGCGATCTCGATCGGCACCGGCGGTCCGTTCGGCGCCGAAGGCCCGATCATCATGACCGGCGGCGCCGTTGGCTCGCTGATCGCGCAGACGATCCATTTGAGTTCCGGCGAACGCAAGGCGCTGCTGGTGGCGGGCGCCGCTGCCGGCATGACCGCGATCTTCGGCACGCCGCTTGCCGCCGTGCTTCTGGCGGTGGAACTGCTTCTGTTCGAATGGAAACCGCGCAGCTTCCTGCCCGTCGTCGTTGCCGCGGCGGTGGCGGCAGCCGAACGCACGCTGCTGCTCGACCCGGCGCCGCTGTTTGCCTATGCCGGCCAGATGGCGCCCTCGGTGCCGGCCTTCCTGTCGTGGATGTCCGTCGGGCTGATCATGGGGCTGGGCTCCGGCCTGCTGACAGCGATGGTCTATGGCTCGGAGGACCTGTTCCAGAAACTTCCGATCCATTGGATGTGGTGGCCGATGATCGGTGGCCTCGTCGTCGGCATCGGCGGGCTGATCGAGCCGTCGGCGCTCGGCGTCGGCTACGACAACATCCGCCATCTCCTGTCCGGCGACCTCGTCTTCAAGGCGGCGCTGCTGCTTCTGGTGGTGAAAGCCATCATCTGGGCGGTGGCGCTGGGGTCCGGCACGTCGGGCGGCGTGCTGGCGCCATTGCTGATCTTCGGCGGCGCGCTCGGCGCCTTGCTGACGCCGATGCTGCCGCAGGCCGATGTCGGTTTCTGGGCGTTGCTCGGCATGGCTGCCATGATGGGCGGTACCATGCGCGCGCCGCTGACGGCAACGCTGTTCGGCGTCGAGCTGACGGGCGACCAGCACGCGCTGCTGCCTCTGTTGATTGCCTGCGCCATCGCCTACGCCACCACGGTGCTGCTGCTCAAGCGTTCGATCCTGACGGAGAAGATCGCCCGGCGCGGCCTGCACATCACGCGCGAATACCAGGCCGATCCCTTCGAGCAGACCTGGGTCAAGGACGTGATGGTGAAGGAACCGGACGCGGTCGACGCGTCATGGAGCGTCGGCCAGACGATCGATTATTTCATGAGCACCGAGCACCGCCACAAGAGCTATCCCGTCGTCACCGAGGACGGCGTCGTCATCGCCATGGTCTCACGCGGCGACGTGCTGGCCTGGTTTGGCCAAAATCAGGCGCCCGATCGCGAGGCGATCCTCGAGGACGTGCTCGACCCGAACCTTTTGTTCGGCAGCCCGAACGAACTGGTCGGCCATCTCGCCGACCGCATGGCCGAAAGCGGCATCGGCCGGGTTCCGGTAGTGGATGCCGCGGGCAGGCTGGTCGGCCTCGTCGCCCGCAAGGATCTTTTGGCGGCACGGGCGCGCCGCACCGCCGAGGAGCGCGACCGCGCCAGGCTGCTTGTGGGACAGCGGAAGGTCGGCCGGGTCGAGAAGGCAAAGACGGTCAGGCCTTAGACGCAGGTCCCTTCTCCCCTTGTGGGAGAAGGTGGCCGAGCCGAAGGCGAGGTCGGATGAGGGGTGCTGGACGGAGTACAACCTTACTCATTCGCAAACCAACATCGGGTGGGATGCTAGACGGTGCATGGCCCCATTTCTTCCAACACCCCTCATCCGTCTCGGCGCTACGCGCCGATCCACCTTCTCCCGCAAGGGGAGAAGGGACGCGCTGCCACATCTGCCACGACATGCGGCAGCCCGCTTTGAGGGGAGGAGGAGCGAGCCTGGACAGATCGTCCATAGCAAGCTCTAGCTGGCGATTATCGGCTCGCCCGCCGGCCGGCTCGGCTCCGGTTTCAGCACCGCCTCGACGATGCCGCGTGCGATCTCGCGCTCGCCCATGATGACGGTGGTGGCGCCGAGGCCCTGCAGATGTTCCACCTCGGCGTCGGAATGGGCACGGGCGACGATGTCGATGTCGGCATTGGCGGCACGGGCCAGAAGCGCGATGCGGCCGGCTTCGAAGGCGTTGGGAATGGCGAGGATCAGCCGCTTGGCGCGTGCCGCATTGGCGGCGGCGAAAACATCTTCCTTGGCGGCATTGCCGACCACGGTCTCGACGCCGTCCGCCTTCAGCCGCGTCACGGTCTTGTCGGCATCCTCGATGACCAGGAACGGCTCGTTGGCCTCTCTCAGGGCGACGCCGACCAGGCTGCCGACCCGGCCATAACCGATCAGGATGGTGTGGCCGGTTAGGGTGGTCGGCGGGGGAGGGCCATCCTCCTCCGGCTTTTCGCCGGTGGTGGCGACCTGTCCCGGCGTTGTCGCCGGGCCGATCGGTGTCGAAGCCGCCGCCGCGCCTTCCGCGCCGCGCCGCTGCTCAAGCCAGGGCCGCAGCCGGTCGACGAGGAAGAACATCACAGGAT
Source organism: Mesorhizobium sp. 2RAF21 (assembly GCF_052115345.1). Classification (NCBI taxonomy): domain Bacteria; kingdom Pseudomonadati; phylum Pseudomonadota; class Alphaproteobacteria; order Hyphomicrobiales; family Phyllobacteriaceae; genus Mesorhizobium; species Mesorhizobium sp. 2RAF21. The sequence continues at coordinate 26,901 of NZ_JBFRGM010000036.1, forward strand.
TGAGGATGATGGACAGGATCGCGCCGACCAGGATGAGATCCCGGCCTTCCTCCGGCAAGAGCTTCAGGCCGACGCCGAGCTCGGCCAGGATGAAGGAGAATTCGCCGATCTGCGCGAGACTGGCGGAAATGATCAGCGCGGTGGCGATCGGGTAGCCGAACAGGATGACGATGGCGAAGGCGGCCAGCGATTTGCCGATGACGATGATGAACAGCGTCGCCAGCACCGGTCCGATGTGCTGCATGATGCTGAACGGATCGAACATCATGCCGACCGAGACGAAGAACAGCACCGAGAAGGCATCGCGCAGCGGCAGCGATTCCTCCGCCGCGCGGTGGCTGAGCTCGGACTCGCTCATCACCATGCCGGCGAAGAAGGCGCCGAGCGCCAGCGACACGCCGAACAGCTTGGCCGCGCCGAAGGCGACGCCGAGCGCCACCGCCAGCACGGCGAGGCGGAACAATTCGCGCGAGCCGGTGTGGGCGACATAGTGCAGGATCCAAGGGATGACCCGGCGCCCGACCACCAGCATCAGAACGACAAAGGCGACGACCTTGGCCAGCGTGACGCCGACAACGCCCCAGACACCGTAATCGGCTGCCAGCCCGTAGAAGCCGCCGGGTGCGGGCGCCTGCTCGACGCCGCCGAGCACACCGGCCAGCGCCGGCAGGAGCACCAGCGCCAGCACCATGGCGAGGTCCTCGACGATCAGCCAGCCGACGGCGATGCGGCCGCGCTCGGTCTCGACCAGCCGCCGTTCCTGAAGCGCGCGCAACAGCACCACGGTGCTGGCCACCGAAAGCGCCAGGCCGAAGACAAGGCCGGCGCCGAGCGACCAGCCGAGTATCCAGGCCAGACCCCAGCCGAGCAGGGTGGCGAAGCCGATCTGCACCACGGCGCCGGGCACGGCGATGGCGCGTACGGACAAAAGGTCCTTCAGCGAAAAATGCAGGCCGACGCCAAACATCAGCAGAATAATGCCGATCTCGGCCAGTTCCAGCGCCAGCCCCTGGTCGGCGACGAAACCGGGCGTGTTCGGGCCGACAAGGATACCGGCCAGCAGATAGCCGACCAATGGCGGGATGCGGAAACGATTGGCTATGGCGCCAAAGACGAATGCCAACCCCAGACCGACGACGATGGTAGCGATAAGGGGGGTGTCATGCGGCATGGACGATGGAGCGCCTTTCGAAATTTGACGATGTCGGATGAGCGCCGCCCTGAGCCGCCGCCTTTTTCCATAATGGGGACGGGGGCGGTGCCGTGCAACCCGCGTGGCCTCAGAAAATGCATGTGGCGTGACGTTTGCCGGCGCTGCCGGTCGCACGAGGTGGCGCCCCTTAATTCTACTAAATAGATAGAAATTAGAAAAATCTGTTTTGCGGCGAGGGCTCGCCACCGCTAAACATGCCGCTTATCGGGGGAGAGGCAGGCTCGGGCGCGCCGCTATTGTCGCGCGCTAGAAAATTATTCTCCGGCCCCTTGAGCTTTCAGAAAAGCGATTGCCTTCAATTGCCGGGTGCGCGAGTGCGTTCCTTCTGAACTTTTCCGGTTGCGGTTAGAAATGCCAGACTGTTCAGGGTCTTACCGCAATGCCGCATACCGTGCCCAAGCTTAATGCCTTTCCCGTTTTCATGCGGGTGGAAGGGCAAGCCGTGGTCATCGTCGGCGGCGGCGAAGAGGCGCTGGCCAAGGCGCGGCTGATCGGCCAGTCGAGCGCCAGCTTGCGCATCGTGGCGGACCGTGCCGAGCCGGCGCTGCTTGCCTGGATCTCCGAAAACGGCGCTTCCCGCATCGCCGATACCTATCGCAGCGAACACCTGGCGGGTGCGGTGCTGGTTTTTGCAGCGACCGGCGACGAGGCGTTCGACCGGCGCATTGCGCAGGATGCGCGGGCCAAAAACATTCCCGTCAACGCGGTCGACCGGCCGGAATTGTGCGATTTCTTCACGCCGGCGCTGGTCAACCGCGCGCCCGTCGCGGTCGCCATCGGCACCGAAGGAGCCGGTCCGGTGCTGGCGCAGATGATCCGCGCACGCATCGATCAATTGCTTTCACCGTCGCTCGGTCCGCTGGCCGCCCTTGCCGCCACCTTCCGCGGCGCCGCCGAAAAGCTCCTGCCCAAGGGCAATCGCCGCCGGCGGTTCTGGGCGGATTTCTTCGCCGGCTCGCCGGCGCGCGCGGCGGAAGCCGGCGATTTGTCGGCCGCGCATGATGCCGCCTCGAAACTGCTGCTCTCCAATACCGCCTTCAGCGGCCACATTGCGCTGGTCGGCGCCGGTCCGGGCGCGGAAGACCTTTTGACCCTGCGCGCCCAGCGTCTGTTGATGGAAGCCGACGTCATCGTGTTCGACGCGCTGGTGCCGGAAGCGGTGGTGGCCATGGGCCGCCGCGACGCCGAGCGCCTGCCGGTCGGCAAGCGCAAGGGCTGCCATTCCAAGTCGCAGTCGGAAATCAACGCGCTGCTGGTTTCGCTTGGCCGCGAAGGCCGGCGCGTGGTGCGCCTGAAATCGGGCGATCCGCTGGTGTTCGGCCGCGCCGGCGAGGAGATGGCGGCGTTGCGCGAGGCCGGCATTTCCTACGAGGTCGTGCCGGGCGTGACCGCCGCCTTCGCCGCCGCCGCCGATTTCGAACTGCCGCTGACTCTGCGCGGCGTCACTTCCTCGATGGTCTTCACCACCGGTCACGACCTCAAGGGCGGCTCGCTGCCGGACTGGGCGAAGCTCGCCATCTCCGGCGCCACCGTCGCCGTCTATATGGGCCGCACCGTTGCTGCCGACGTCGCCGGGCGGCTGATCGAAGCCGGGTTGTCGCCTGACACCGCCGTCGCCGTGGTCGAGAACGCCAGCCTTGTCGGGCGCCGCCGCTTCCATGGCACTCTGGCCGACCTGCCTTCGCTGGAGGCGCGTAGCGACCTGACCGGCCCGGTCATGACCATTATCGGCGACGCGGTTGCCGGCGCCAATTTCGAGCGTTCCGAGCCGCTTGCCGCCCACAGACACAACGAGGCGGTGCTGGCTGCCGTCGAAGGAGCCGTATCATGAAGATCCTGACCGCGAACCGCCTCACCGACGGCGAGGCCGTCTGGTATGCCGGCGGCGCCTGGGCCGAGACGATCGACAAGTCGGAAGTGGCTGGCGACAAGACGGCCGAGGAGCGGCTGGAAGCGATCGGCGCCGCCGCCTTCGCCGCCAACGAGGTTGTCGACGTCAACCTGATCGACGTCGACGTCGTCGACGGCGTTATCGAACCGCTGCGCCTGCGCGAACGGATCCGCGCGACCGGCCCCACCAACCGCAACGATCTCGGCAAACAGGCCCGCCCGAACGCGGCCTGACCACGACAAGCGGGTGCTTCGGCACTCGGAGGATTAAGACATGTACCGTTACGACGAGTTCGACCATCAGTTCGTGCAGGCCCGCGTCGCGCAGTTCACCGACCAGGTCGAGCGCCGCCTTGCAGGCGAGATCACCGAGGATCAGTTCCGGCCGCTGCGCCTGATGAACGGCGTCTATCTGCAGCTGCATGCCTATATGCTGCGCATCGCCGTGCCCTATGGCACGCTGTCGTCGAAGCAGATGAGGATGCTGGCCCACATCGCGCGCAAATACGACAAGGGCTACGGCCATTTCACCACGCGCCAGAACATCCAGTTCAACTGGCCGGCGCTGTCCGATATCCCGGCGATCCTGGCCGACCTCGCCTCGGTCGAGATGCACGCGATCCAGACCAGCGGCAACTGCATCCGCAACGTCACCGCCGACCATTTCGCCGGCGCCGCCGCCGACGAGGCCGCCGATCCGCGCCCCTATGCCGAGATCCTTCGGCAATGGTCGTCCGTGCATCCGGAATTCTCCTACCTGCCGCGCAAGTTCAAGATCGCGGTGACGGGTGCCGAGCGCGACCGCGCCGCCATCCAGACGCACGATATCGGCCTGCATCTGAAGAAGAACGCGGCCGGCGAGCTCGGTTTTGCCGTCTATGTCGGCGGCGGCCAGGGCCGCACGCCGATGGTGGCCAAGAAGATCAACGACTTCCTCCCCGAGGAGCATCTTCTGTCCTACTGCACGGCGATCCTGCGCGTGTACAATCTGCACGGACGCCGCGACAACAAATACAAGGCGCGCATCAAGATCCTGGTGCACGAGACCGGCGTCGAGGAATTCACGCGTCAGGTCGAGGCCGAATGGGCCGAGCTGAAGGATGGCGAGCTGACGCTGCCGGAAGCCGACATCAAGGCGATCGACGCCTATTTCGCGCCGCCGGTGCTGCCGGCGCGGCCGGAAGGCGACCAGGCGGTCAAGCTGGCAAGGCTGGATTCGCGCAGCTTCGGCGAATGGCTCGACCAGAACGTCGTCACCCACCGCAATCCCGACTATGCGGCGGTGACGATCTCGCTCAAAGGCATCGGCGAAGTACCGGGCGATGCCTCCGACAGCCAGATGGACGCGGTGGCCGACCTTGCCGAGACCTATGCGTTCGACGAGGTGCGCGTCAGCCACGAGCAGAACCTGATCCTGCCGCATGTGGCGCGGGCCGACCTGAAGGCGATCTATGACCAGCTGGTCGAGATCGGTCTGGCGACCGCCAATTCCGACCTGATCTCCGACATCATCGCCTGCCCGGGTCTCGATTATTGCGCGCTGGCCAATGCCCGCTCGATCATCGTGGCGCAGAACATCTCCAAGCGTTTCGCGTCGCTGGAGCGGCAGCGCGACATCGGCGAATTGAAGCTGAAGATTTCTGGTTGCATCAATGCCTGCGGCCACCACCATGTCGGCCATATCGGCATTCTCGGCGTCGAGAAGAAGGGCGCGGAGCTTTACCAGGTGACGCTCGGCGGCTCGGCCGACGAACACACGACGGTTGGCGAAATCATCGGCCGCGGTTTTGGTCCGGACGAGATTACCGACGCCATCGAGACGGTGGTGGAGACCTATCTCTCGATCCGCCTCGACGCCAAGGAAAAATTTCTCGATGCCTATCGCCGCGTCGGGCCGGCGCCGTTCAAGGAGGCGCTTTATGCTGGCGAAGCCAAGGCCGCTTGACCAGGCCGCTCCCGCCGAGGGCGGGGTGGCGGCGCAAGCCGCCGCGTTCGACGCGCTGTACGGCCATCTTGATGCGCGCGCCGTGATCGAGCGGTCGGCGCGGGAGCTTTTCGCGGACGGCATCGCCGCCGTGTCCTCCTTCGGCGCGGATTCGGCCGTGCTGCTGCACATGATCGCCGCTGTCGACCGGCACATGCCGGTGATCTTCCTCGACACCGGTAAGCATTTCGAGGAAACGCTCGATTATCGCGACGCGCTCGCCGCCGATTTCGGCCTGACCAACATCCAGGTGGTGTCGCCCGAGGCGGCGGCACTTGCCCGTATCGACCCGACCGGCAGGCTGCACGAGACCGACACAGACGCCTGCTGCGACGTGCGCAAGGTGGAGCCGATGGCGCGCGGCGTCGAGCCGTACCGGGCATGGTTCACCGGCCGCAAGCGCTTCCAGGCGTCGACCCGCGCCGCGCTGCCGGTGTTCGAGGCGGTCGGCTCGCGCATCCGCATCAACCCGCTGGCGCGTTGGACCACCGCCGACCAGGCCGACTATATGCGCCAGCATGCGCTGCGCGAAAATCCGCTGGTCGCCTACGGCTATCTGTCGATCGGCTGCTTCCCGTGCACGCAGCCGGTGCAGCCGGGCGAGGACGCGCGCTCCGGCCGCTGGGCGGGCCACGCCAAGACCGAGTGCGGCATTCATCTCTCCGGACTGGAGAAGTCGCTGACGGATGCGTCGCTTTAGCTCCAACCCCTTCTCCCCGTTCACGGGGAGAAGGTGGTCCGAAGGACCGGATGAGGGGCGGCGCCAACCTTCGCAATGTCACCGATGCCCCTCACCTGCCTGCTGGCATCCTCTCCCCGTGAACGGGGAGAGGAGACTCCACTGGAAACTAGCCCGAGAATAAGCCATATGCTCGCCTTCATGACCGAGATCAAATCCGAGGCCGGCACCGCGCCGGCACCGCGTCTGTGGACCCAGAAGGGGTTCCGCGAGGACGATTGGACCCATGCCGAAACCGCCGATGCGCTTTCGGGCAACGGTCGTTTCATCCTGCCGCTGCAGGCGTTCCTCGATCTGGACCCGCAGGTGCGGAAATCGGCCAAGGAGCGCCTCGGCGTCGCCTTGCTGCCGGGCGACCAGCTCGACAAGATCGTCGGCCTCCTCGACCAGCTTTCGCTGGTGGCGCTGGCCTTCCCGGCCTTCAGCGACGGGCGCTCCTTCTCCAAGGCCGAATTGTTGCGCAGCCGCCATGGTTTCGAGGGCGCGGTCAGGGCGACCGGCCAGGTGCTGGTCGACCAGCTGCCGCACATGCTGCGTGTCGGCTTCGACGAGTTCGAGGTGACGAACCCGGTGCTCCTGAAGCGCCTGGAAGAAGGCCGCCTTGACGGCCTGCCGCTCTATTACCAGCCGGCGGCAAAGGCATCCGCGCCGACGGGTGGTTACAGCTGGCGCCGCACGCCGAACTGAGAGACCGTCGGAAATAGATGATGCCGGGCTGCAAATGACGAGCAGCTGCGCTCCGATGCTCACGTACTGAAAGTACGCTCCGCTTCGGTGCTCGCTCCTCGCCATTTTCGCCGCAGCCTGATCAATTTTCCAAACGGTCTCTGAGCGTCTTCGCTCGGATTGCACCCTTCCGCCGGCGTTCCGGCATGGATTCCCGACACTCTCCGCTCCCTGCGGTCGCTCGCGAGGTCGGGAATGACGGAACTCTTTTTCTCGTCTTCGCTACCTGTCAGCGGATCAGCGTACGTGCTCGGCAGCGCAGGCCGCGTGATGCGAATAGGTGCATCGTGCTGGCACCAACAGTGCCGGCACCCAACGCCGACATAGACAGGTAGCGCAGGTCGCAAACAAAACTCTGTCATTCCCGACCTCGTGAGGGAGCGAAGCGACCGGAGAGTGTCGGGAATCCATGCCGGAACGCCGGCGAAAACCGCTGCGGTGCAGGAGGCGACGGCAAAACCGGGTGGAGCCTTCGACCTCCAGCGTCCATGCGATGACCTGCCGCCACAAGCGACGGTGGGCCACCGAGCGGACCGGCCCAAAGTCCAACCCCGGTAGCGGGTTGCATCCCTTTACAACCCTGGCGTTTGGGTCTTCTCTTTGGCTTCCGGACGGAAATATCCGCCGGCAGCCCGGGGAGGCCAGCATGAAGTTCGACTATGTCATCGCCGGCGGCGGCTCGGCGGGATCGGTGCTCGCGGCGCGGCTTTCGGAGGATCCGGCGGTGAGCGTGTGCCTGCTGGAGGCTGGCGGCGAAGGCAAGGACATGCTGATCCGGGCGCCGGCTGGCGTCGTGGCGCTGTTGCCGGGGCGGCCGAAAATCAAGAACTGGGCGTTCGAGACGGTACCGCAGCCGGGCCTCAACGGGCGCAAGGGCTACCAGCCGCGCGGCAAGGCGCTGGGCGGGTCGAGCGCCATCAACGCCATGCTCTATATTCGCGGCCATCGCGACGACTATGACGACTGGGCCGAGGCCGGCTGCACCGGTTGGTCGTGGGACGAGGTGCTGCCCTATTTCAAGCGCGCCGAGGGCAACCAGCGCGGTGCCGATGCGCTGCATGGCGGCGAGGGGCCGCTGCGGGTCGGCGAACAGCAAAGCCCGCGCCCGCTCAGCCGCGCCTTCGTCGCGGCCTGCGGCGAGAACCAGATCCGGCTGAACGAGGATTTCAACGGTGAGGAACAGGAAGGGGCGGGGCTCTATCAGGTCACGCAGTTCTGGGGCGAAAGGCGCAACGGTGAACGCTGTTCGGCGGCGGCCGCCTATCTGCATCCGGCGATGGGGCGCAAGAACCTGACGGTGGTGACCGGGGCGCACGCCACCGGCATCATGCTGGACGGCAAGCGGGCGATCGGCGTGCGCTACCGCACCGCCAATGGCGAGGCCTTTGCCCAGGCCGCCCGCGAGGTGGTGGCGTCGGGCGGCGCCTTCGGCTCGCCGCAACTGCTTCTGCTTTCCGGCATCGGCCCGGCCGACGAGCTGGCTGGGCGGGGCGTGGCTTCGGCGCACGATTTGCCCGGCGTCGGCAAGAACCTGCAGGACCATCTGGATTTCATCATCTCCTGGAAGTCCCGTGAGACCGACATGTTCGGCCTCGGCGCCAAGGGCACGGTCAATCTGGTGAAAAACATCCTGCAATGGCGCAGGGACGGCACCGGCATGATCGCCACGCCCTATGCCGAGGGCGGCGCCTTCCTGAAGTCCGACCCGTCGCAGGAGCGGCCGGACCTGCAATTGCATTTCGTCATCGCCATCGTCGACGATCACGGCCGCAAGCTGCATATGGGTTACGGCTTCTCATGCCATGTCTGTGTGCTCAGGCCGCATTCGCGCGGCGAGGTGACGCTGGCCAGTGCCGATCCGCTGGCCGCGCCAAGCATCGATCCGCGCTATCTCTCCGACGAGCGCGACGCGGCGCTGCTGCTCAAGGGAACAAAGATGATGCGCTCGATCCTGGCAGCGCCAGCGCTCGCCAGATATCGCGACAAGGAACTCTATTCGGCCGGAGCGACCAGCGATGCCGAGCTGATGAGCCATATCCGCGCTCGCGCCGACACCATCTATCACCCGGTCGGCACCTGTCGCATGGGCACGGACGACATGGCCGTGGTCGATCCGCAACTGCGCGTTCGGGGGCTTTCCGGCCTGCGCGTCGTCGACGCCTCGGTGATGCCGACGCTGATCGGCGGCAACACCAATGCGCCGACCATCATGATCGCCGAGAAAGCGGCGGACATGATGAAGGTCGCGGCCGCCTGAAGCGGTCGCATCATCGGTTCGCCGGTTCGAGGCGAGGGCGTTCTCTCAGCGCTGGTGCTGCGCGCGGCTTTCCTGCGCGTCGAGCCGCTCCAGAAGGGTGCGGAGCGGTTCGGGAATCTCGTTCACGACCCTGAAGGCCGGCAGCGCATGTAGGAAACGCTGCGTCGAACGGTCCGTGAACTGCCGCCTGATCTGGGTCGTCAGCTGGTCGCGTTTGGCTGCGTTGGTGCGTGGCATGGTCTCAAATCCCTAGAGCGCAGCGCGTCCAATTGGACGTGCAAAGGACGCTCTAACACTTTGTATCTGCTGCATCGTGCCTACCGAAAATCGATTCCGATTTTCTGGCCGATGCAGTAGTCGGCCTTGAAACTCCCCCGCCGCTGAATCGTTCCTGGACAGCGACAATTTGGCAAGCGCCGAACGGGAACAGGGTAAAATTTGACTTAAATCGTCGTATCCCCCGATACCCGGCCTGTCGGCGCGTTCGGTCTTTGCCCTTGATTTTTCAGTGGCAAACCTCGATATCGGGCACAAATCCAGAACCAATCGACATGACGGGAAACGGCGATGAGCGACCAGGCAAAAGACCAACGCGCGCCTGAGGATATTGAGGCGGCGGAAGCCGAGGCGGAACGCACCGAAGGCGGCGTCGAAGGCGACTATGAAGCGTTGGTGCGCCTCATCAAGGAAAACGAAGAGCTGAAGGACCGGGCGCTGCGCACCGCGGCCGAGATGGAGAACCTGCGCCGGCGCACCGCGCGCGACGTGCAGGATGCGCGCAGCTATGCGATCGCCAATTTCGCGCGCGACATGCTGTCGGTTTCGGACAATCTCGCCCGCACGCTGGAAGCGATCCCAGCGGAAGCCAAGGCCTCCGGCGATGCCGGTTTCAAGGCGCTGATCGAAGGCGTCGACATCACCGAGCGGGCCATGCTCGGCGCGCTGGAACGCCACGGCGTCAAGAAGCTGGAGCCGCAGGGCGAAAAGTTCGACCCGAACTTCCACCAGGCGATGTTCGAAGTGCCGAACCCGGCAGTGCCGGCCAATACCGTCGTGCAGGTGGTGCAGCCGGGTTATTCGATCGGCGAACGCGTGCTGCGCCCGGCCATGGTCGGCGTGTCCAAGGGCGGCCCCAAGCTGGTCGCCGAGCCGACCGAACCGGGCCCGGTCAATGAGCAGGCCGAGAAGGATGCTTGATCAGGCATAATTGGCAGTCGGCAATCGGCAGTCGGAACAAGCGGTAGGCATTGATTTCCGCCTGTCGGGGCGGGGCGCTTGCGTCGGCTCAGCATCGCGGTATGTTTTTCCGACTGCCGACTGCCGACTGCCGACTGCCGACTGCCGACTGCCGACTGCCGACTGCCGACTGCCGACTGCCGACTGCCGACTGCCGACTGCCGACTGCCGACTGCCGACTGCCGACTGCCGACTGCC
>NZ_JBFRGM010000037.1:0-25033 GCF_052115345.1 Mesorhizobium sp. 2RAF21
GTGCCGTCCGGCTTCTTGTCGACGATTTCGCACTTTTTGGTAGCGGCAGATTTGGCGACGTAGAACTCGGCAGCAGCAAAAGCCGGTATGCTGAATACAGCGACAGCTGCGGTCGCGAGAACAATCTTACGAAACATCTTCCATCTCCAATTGTTGAGAACAATCCCCCACGTCCATCTCCTGCTATGTCGATTTTGACGGAACGAAGGCGCTCAACTTACCGATTCGTAAGATTTGCATTTTGCTTACGCGGCGGCCGGCTGCGTTTCTCATCAACAATGGTTTGGAGCGCGGCCGCGCATTGGAGTGGATCTCGAGCGTCATCAATTGGCGGAGGTCCCTTTCTGGCCGCAAATCTGATTGAACGAACCCACTGACGCGGGATTGGCGAGTGAATTCGCTGGAACGACCTCCAGATGGGAAGATTTGGTTGCTGAGACGACCCCTGACCAAGAGACCATCCCAGGATGAAGCTATTGCGGTGGTAAGCTTATTGCGCAGGTCGACTTCGTGCTTTCCCTCGAGTTTCATCACGGATCAGGATTCTTGCATCGTTTCCTTTACCTCCCGCACATCGTCAGGTTGAAGTGTTCTAACGGCGTAACCGCTATTCGGAACCACAGCCGGGCTGAATACGAAAGCCATCTACACGGAACTCACCATGGCGCTCGTTGAATTCCTGCCAATCAAGCGATGGCCAGTTCCTCCCTTCGGCACGACAGGGCTATGGAGAGGCGATCGCTGAGGCTCTACCGCATGCCGATCAAGTCGCTGACCGTTGGCATCCGATGGAGAATTCCAGTCGAGCCGTTCTCGATGCTGTGGGGATATCGATGTGACAGATCAGGAGGGCAATCGGCAGCAGTGCCGCTGATCCAACGCTTCTGATCTATGCCGAACGGCTGCAATACGAGGGATACCTCCGTCGCCAGGAGACCAACGACGCCATCCTGTCACTATCGAAACGAGAGGCCCGATCAGGCAGATCGTGGGGCAGGCGGGCCATACCTGCGCCTGAAGCAGGTCTAGCTCGAGAGCTTCCAGGGCGTCATCACCGCCTGGGAGCGCGAGCACCTCTTCGGGAGGGTGTGATCATGGGCTTCAATTCCGGACTTGATATTGAGCGGTCCTACCACCGCTCTATATGCAAGTGCGCCAGAACGATCGCCTATGACAATGACCGGGTCGTGTCCACCAGTCAGAAGTGACCGCTCACGACGCGACCTTCGAAGATAACCGTCTTCGGCGTCACCTTGCTGACCTCAAGCGCCGGAGTGTGGAGCAGGTTGCGATCGAGGATCATGAAGTCGGCGGATTTCCCTTTTTGGAGGGTCCCGGCTTTGTCGTCGAGCCTTAGCTGATAGGCGGAGTTTCGAGTGTATCCAGCGACGAGATCCTGCAACTGCAGCATTTCCGATGCGGGCTTGCGAATGAGATCAGAAACCAGACCCTTCTCGATATCGCGTCGGGTGTGGGCGATCTGCATTCCGAAGAACGGGTCCGATCGGTCCCATTCCTGCTTGGAAACGGTGCCACTTCCATAGGTTATCCGACCGCCAAACGCGATGACCGGCTGAAACCGATATTCGTTGTCATGCCGTTCCTGTCCGAGATAAGGCTCATTGCCCTGGAAATACCCACCAGACCAGTGCGGGGTCCAGTTGAGCGTCACATCGAGATCAACGACGCGGGCAAAATCAGCGTCGTCGATGAGTTCGCAATGCGCGAAGGTCACGCGCTGCTTCCAGGCGGCTCCGACGGTCTTGCGGGCAATCTCCACTGCGTCCAGAGCGGTGCGAAACGCACGATCGCCGACCATGTGAAGGTGCATATCCATGTCGGCTTGGTTCAACTTGACCAGAACACCGGCAAGTTCCTCCTTCGTCATAGCAGGCTCGACAGACTTCGCTCCGTTTGAGAAGGGGGCCAGAAGTGAGCTCGTTCCTATCTCATTGGTGCCGTCGAGGAAGAATTTGACCGTATGAGCACCGACATGTGCGGTTCCATATTGGCTCCGCCATCGGCGTAGCGTCGTCATTGCCGTTTCGACATCACCTGGCTTCCCGATCCTGTAGGACGCTTCGAAACGCATATTGAGCGTTCCAGTCTTGTCCATCTCGGACACGGTCCTTACCGTGTCCTCGTCGCTGATGGCCTCCAACAACCCGGTGACGCCATGATCGCGCAGGTAAGCGAGCATTGGCCCCATGGTTTGCGGCGTGTTCTCGGTCGGTGGCGGGGAGGGGATCTTCGCGTACAGCTTGGGCAGGTAGACCGACCGGCTTTACCGCAATCTCAAGGTTGGGTGACGCTCGACGAGTTGAATATCGAAATCCATCTCGCCAAGGAAGGCATGGTGCTATCGCGGGATTCCCGCTCGTCGGAAAAGTTCATACATGGCATCAAAGTGTTGATGGCCAAGAACTACATCGACAACCTTTCCGAGGAAGCCCGCAAGGGACGGATGGAAAAGGCGGAGCAGGGAATCTGGCCATCCAAAGCGCCGCTTGGCTACATCAACTACGCCCAAGGGTGGCAAGAAGGTCATCGAACCTCATCCAGAACTAGCACCGGCGGTTACCAGGCTGTTCGAGCGCTATGCGACTGGACAGTATTTGCTCAAGGGACTCACTAACGCTACACACGCTGACGGGCTCATCTACCCGAAGAGCGGCAACTCGGTGCCGGTCAGCACGGTGCATTCCATCTTGCACAATCGGCTCTACACCGGAAGACGGGCGATAAGCTGGACAACGTCCTGCTTATCGCCCGTCGCTTTAAGCTACATTGTCATCATCGGTATCGCTGTCCTGTGAATCGTCATATGCGTCGTCGAGACGATCCATTTCGGCGTAATCGTTCTGCGTACCGGTGTTCTTGTCATCGCTGTAGTAGTTGTTAATGACCGTCTCGCTGGCACCAGTTTGCGGCGCGCTGCCGGTTCCGGCGCCCGGGCCGCCAAACAACGAATTACCGCCCATCATGTTCTTGATGCCCTCGAACATGAGTGCGCCTCCCGCCACGCCGGCTGCCGTGCTCAACGCGCCCTGCAGAAAGCCGCCGCCTTGGGCCTGTGGTTGCGGCGGTGCCGCCCAGCGCCCGGCCTGTGGCTGCTGCCCTTGTGGTGGATATCCGTCCTGGGGAGCTGTGCCGCTGCCCCAGGGTCCGCTGAAACGACCGGGAGACGGCTGGGACGACTGTGCACTTTGGGAGCTGCCGAAGATCGAACCCAGCAAGCCGCCAGACTGCGGTTGTGTGGGCGGCGCATTCTGCAAATCCTTCACCTGCGCTTCCAATGCCTGGATGCGCTCGTGACATGCGTTCAGGCCATGTTCCTGGACGATGACAGCCTGAGCCAGGAGATAAGGGGCCGAAGGCTGGCTTTTAATCTGGTTCAGAATGAAACGCTCGGCTTCGGGGTCACGTGGAGTATCAGCCGCCTGCCTTGTACGATCAAAGAGGTTACTGAGAAGGTTCTGTTCATCGGCATTCATTTTCAACCACCTCCTTTTTAGGCGAAATATGATCTCGATCCAGATTCATGGCATTTAAATGGCTTTACCAAAATGTAATCTTGCAGCTGCAGCTGCTCTACCGGATATTTATTTAGCCGGATAAATGGCTGTGGACAGCGGAAACGTCAAAACGTTGCCAGCCAGAACATCCGAAGTTTCGTTCCCTGGAACGAGTTCACAATCGGTTCGGCATAGTGCTGGAGAAGACAGTCCGGCGCAGTGCGATTTCGAAAGGCGGACGCCCCGGTTTTGACGTGGTCTTGAAGTTCAAGATGCTGGTGCTTCAGGCGTTGCATGGGCTTTCGTTGTAACAGACGGACTACCTTGTGCGGGACCGGCTGACCCGGCGCCGCGTGGGGCATGTTGAGCAGGTTGATGTCGACGAGCGGAAAATCCCCGCCGACATCACCGAACGCCGCATGGCCAGTGACGCCCCTGACCGGAGCAATGTTTTTGCCGTCCGCAACCTCCCCACTCAAAGCCTAGGCAAGCAGATCGGCAGCGGTGGTGCGAGCTGGCTCAACCAGGAGCTGGCGTCACCCAACTGGAGGCCGCTCGCAGAAGCTCGCTTCAGCCGAGGGGTTATGGAAGCGTTTGCGCGCCGCCGCCAAAACCTTGTCGATCAGGACCAAGCCACGCGGCTTGACGTTGGCAGCATCCGCACCCAAAGACCCATCGCCCGATTTGAGGTCACCGAGATCGCTGCGTCGGCCGCGCGCGAGCCGCCGAGCGTGGGCTGACCTATTCCCCCAGCAAGCCAGGCGAGTACGTCACTGGATGCCTTCCGCCGTTGCCTGGCTCGCTAGCGGGCACTTCGCGATGATGGGAGGTTGGCTCGGCTTTCAGTTCGTTCCTTGGCAGCCCGTTCTCGAAAAACAGATTGGCACACACTTCTCTGGCGTCATGTGCAAGGCCGGTGGCATCGAATGGACTCTCGGCAGGCAGCGCGGACTCGGATTGTAAGTCGATCCGCAACGGCGTATCCTTTTACTGCTGGTGAGAAATGGGATCAGAACGGCGTCTGGCCGCCAAGGCCAAACCGCTACGCAGGGGTGCTGATGCGTCCGCCTTGACCGTCTGCCACCGCCCCGGTCGAGTTTCTTCAAACAGACAATACGGATTGTGCGCGCAGTTGCGCTCCCATCCGGGAACAGAAGTGTGCGTCGCACGATGAGGCCAGCGATGGATGGTTTTTGTGAAATGAGTTGCTAGCGGTATATTTATCTTATTAGTGAGGTGAAGGATCATCKGCTTTCGGGATGACGGGCTGCAGGCATTCTTCGTAGACGATGTCCGCTCCCGCTGCACTGCGCCTGATTTTGAAGTTCGGTTGTTCTGCAAGCTCCAGATGATCGACGATGCTGTAACCGATCAGGACTGGTGCTTGCCGCCAAGCAACCATGTCGAAAAGCTGCGTGGCAATCTGGTTGTGAATTGGCAGCTGCGAACGAATACCGTTCTTCCACGCCAGCAGAGAGGTAGCTATGTCGGTTCCCTATTTCTCACTAAGCGGCATCGCCTATCCAGACGATTTGAAGCTACTAAAAGGCGTCTATGATGACATTTGCATCTGCGAAGGCATTCCATGCGGAAGCCAAATGGCAGAAGATTTGGCGATGGCCACAATGGATTTGTTTTCGCAGGGCGTGTTCGATGAAGCAGAAATTCGCGAGAGTTTGAGATTGTTCCTCAACCGGAAAACACATTGAACGAAAGGTAGTTTATCCGAAGTTGCCGACCGCCGTCGCGATCGACGCATTCTTCAATCTCTCCGCCCGCACGTTTCGGATTTTCTTCTCTTTGGGAGCCCAATCCCAGATAAGCTTTGTCGTCCAGGTTCGAGGCAAGACAACGCTGCTAATTTTGTTGCCACGCTCCAAATACGTCGATGAATCGATGTAACATCCTATTGTGTGTGCTGGTTGAGCAAAGTCTCCAACTCGTCAAGCTTCTCGTTGACCAGCCAACCGTAGTAGTTTTCAACCGGCAGCTTTTGCGCCTTGCGGCCTGCTGTTGCTCGCAATTCCGCTGCGCGGCGCCTGGGTTGACCGACATTGTATAGGGTGGCGGTGATGCCTGGGTTGCGTGAGATATCGTAGCCTTGTTCTGCATAGGCATCGATGGAATCCCGCACGATCGCGGCGATGTAGATGATCGATCGGTCGGGATCCATGATGTCGCGATAGATCGCCTGGGGTTTGTCAGTTGTCAGCTTGGGCAAGCCGCTGACCTTGTGAACCAGGTCGGTGACCTCCAAGGCGGTGAGAGGGCTGATCTGACCGAAGCCGAATGTCTGTCCCGCGTAAAAAGGCTGGAAGAACGCGCGCTGGAAGGTCACAGGCTCGTAGGCTACGCCGTCCACCGTTTTTCCGCGAAAGGCATCTTGCCATACCTGGTCGCGGCAGTTCCACAGCGCGGCGCTGCCTGTCTCGGCTTTACAGTGGGCGAATTCCGGACGGTCGAGGAAGGTCTGCAACGACACTCCCTTGTAGCGGAAGACGAAGTCCGCATTGGCATAGGCCAGCGCCTTCACATAGTAGGTCTGCGCGCTGCCGACCGCGCTCACATTGTAGGTGTGCTCACCTACCAATGCACCGACGATATGGATCGGATCGATATCATAGGCTTCTGCTGCCTTATGGATCTGCGCCATCAGGGTTTTTTCTCGCCCGAGCAGGGCGATGATCTGAGCGTATTTGGCCTCGTAAGTCGTGTTGAAGGCCCGTGTTCTCTGGGCAGACGCTGTGGGAATTGTGGGCTGAACGTGAGAGCGGTTGCCCGGTGGGACAACCACCATCTTGTCGGCTCGGGCAGATGCAATCCACGGATCCGCCGCTATGAAGATCGCAATAGCGGCCAAACCAACCATCTTCCAGGCACGCATATCGGTCCTCGCCTCAGCCGCTTCTTCCGCAACCAACCTTATCGACTTCATTCTGTCCATGCCAAGCGGAGGTGGCGCCGAAAACCGAACGATATCCAGTCGGTCATCTGGTGCGTGAATTTTGCCAGAATTGGAAGCCGCGTGTTCCAGCGTCGTACGGTCGCACTGCATCGATGTCCAAGGCGCGGGAACTGGATGCGGGCGGCTGTTCGTTCTGCTCAGGCACGAGGGTGAGGCTTCTCGAATTAACCGCGCCTATCGACTCTACCACGAAGGGGATCGTAGGAGCTGGCCACCGCCGGAAGGTCACAGGTTTGCATGTCGCCACGGCTCGCCCAAGGGCGCAGTTGATGTCCGTCTGAATACCGATGAACGAACGCCATTTGGCCGCAGCTGGACAATTCCTCGTCTACGACGCCAGCCGCGAAAGCCGGATCGCAAATTTTTGTTTTCGCTTGACTCTTTGAGTGGGGCAGCTGACAAGTGAAAAACATGACTTCTCCAGTAAGGTATTTGCGCGCCGCCGACAGACGATGCGTGGCAGGGGTTGTCTTGTCTTACAGCGCAAACAAGCATCGAGGACGCTAATGAACATGCAATCCATTACAGCGGCGCTTGCACTCGCTCTCCTGACCATGGGGTCCGGCTCGGTTCTGGCGAAAGAAATCCCGGTGGGCACACCTCACTCCGAGGCCGGCATGGAGATCGGCGCGGTCTATCTTCAGCCCATCGAGATGGAGCCGGAAGGGATGATGCGCCCGGCCAAGGATTCCGACGTGCACCTCGAGGCCGACATCAAAGCTGGAAAAGGCAACACGAACGGCTTTGCCGAGGGCGATTGGATGCCCTATCTCGTCGTCTCCTACGAGCTGACCCACGTCGACAATGGCAACACGCAGAAGGGCGATTTCATGCCCATGGTGGCCAATGACGGGCCGCACTATGGCGACAACGTGAAGCTCGATGGACCGGGTAAATATAAGCTGAAGCTGACCATTTCCCCGCCTTCAGCCAATATGCACGCGCATTTCGGCCGTCACGTCGACAAGGAGACCGGCGTCGGCGAGTGGTTCAAGCCATTCACCGTCGACTACGATTTTGTCTACGCCGGAACCGGCAAGAAAGGCGCGTACTGATCCGATGTCGGCGCGCGGGTGGATCATCGCAGCCCTGGCCGGACTGTGGATTGCATCAGCATCATCGGCCGCGCTGGCCGACGACCCGACCTTCAGGATCGAATTCAGGGACGGCGCCATCTCACCGCTTCGCCTAGAGGTGCCCGCCAGGATGCGCATTCGGATCGAGTTGGCAAACATGGGGGATATGCCGGCTGAGTTCGAGAGCCTGGAACTGCGCAAGGAAAAGGTCGTTGCGCCGCATTCCGAGGCTGTGATGGTCATTCGCACACTCGACCCCGGCGAATACCCCTTTTTCGACGATTTCCACCCCGGCGCGGCGCCAGCCGTTCTCGTTGCGAAGTAGCTCTGCCATGGGCACGCAAGATTTCAATGTCCTGTTCGTTATCTGGCGAGAGTGCATCGAGGCGCTGCTCGTCATCGGCATTCTCAATGCTTGGCTCGGGAAGCGCCCTGTCGCCGAACGCCGGTCGGGACGGTTATGGCTGTGGTCCGGGGTTGTCGTCGGTCTGGTGGGAGCCGTCGCGCTCGCGTTTCTACTTTTGACGGTAGGCGACGCATTGGGTGACGACTCGCAGGAGTATTTCCAGACAGCCATCGTTCTGCTCGCCGCCGCCCTTATCGTCCAGATGGTATTCTGGATGCGCAGGCATGGCCGCACGCTGAAATCCGAACTCCACGCCTCACTGAGCGAGGTCGCGGACCGGTCGAACTGGTTTGGCGTGTTCGCCCTGGCAACGCTGGCCGTGCTGCGCGAGGGCAGCGAGGCCGCGGTGTTCCTCTATGGGACCATGGCTGGCGTTTCCGCTTCGAATTTCGGAGCCGCGATCGCGGCCGTCCTAGGCATCGTCGCCGCGCTTGCCACCTATTGGCTGCTCCAGATCGGCGGCAAGATCCTGTCGTGGCGGACATTCTTCCGGGTGACCGAGGTGATGCTTCTGTTTCTGGCTGCATCCCTACTCCTCTCAGGCATCGACCATCTGATTTCGCTCGGCCTGTTGCCCTCGCTGTCGGGGCGACTATGGGATACCTCGCCGCTGCTACCGGACAGCGGCATGGCGGGTGGCGTCATTTCCGGCCTCACCGGTTACCGCGCCCGCCCTGTGATGATCGAACTGCTCGCCTTCGCGGCATACTGGACTTTGGTGATATGGTTGCTCAACCGACCCCGTGCAGCCCAGCCGGCTTGAGCCTTCGGTCGGGCAGCCACGCAAGAGCCGCTACAAAGCGCGCGGGGGAGTGGCTGCGTGACCATCAGAACGCGATCCGATGGCTTCAATGGATCATCGTTGTGGCCTATGTGCTGCTGTTGATAGTCCCGGTGCTTGCACCGATGCCGACACGGTTGTCGCACATATGGTCCGACGCTGTGCTGTTTGCCCAGTTCGCGTTCTGGGGCATCTGGTGGCCTTTCGTGCTGGTCAGCATGGTCCTGGTCGGCCGTTCGTGGTGCGGCCTGTTCTGCCCGGAAGGCGCACTGGCGGAAGCGGTCAGCCGTCACAGCCTAGCCCGAGCCATACCGCGCTGGATGAAGTGGAAAGGCTGGCCATTCGTCGCCTTCGCTTGCACGACCATCTACGGGCAAATGGTTAGCGTCTACCAATATCCGAAACCAGTCATCATTGTGCTGGGAGGGTCGACGCTCGCCGCCGTGACCGTCGGCTTCCTATACGGTCGCGACAAGCGAGTGTGGTGTCGCTATCTCTGCCCGGTCAATGGCGTCTTTGCGTTGCTGTCGAAGCTCGCGCCACTGCATTACCGCGTCGATAAGGCGAACTGGGTCGCATGGCGTCGTGTGCCTGGTGGGCCCACCCCCTTCGTCAACTGCGCGCCTCTTGTGCCGATCCGTACCATGCAGGGCGGATCGGCCTGTCACATGTGCGGACGCTGCGCCGGGTTCAAACAGGCGGTCGCACTGGAAATCCGCTCTCCATCGCACGAGATCGTCAATGTCGCCGGCGACGAGCCAAAGCCATGGGAAACGTTCCTGATCGTGTTCGGTCTGATGGGGCTGGCGGCCGGTGCATTCCAGTGGGCCTCCAGTCCTCTTTACGTGACGGCTCGGCAGCATATCGCCGAATGGCTGGTCGAGCATGCCGGCACCGCGCTCATCGAACCCCGCCTGCCTTGGTGGATCCTGACCAACTATCCTGACCAGAACGACATGATGACGCCTTTGGACGGCGCCCTCATGATTGCCTATGTGCTGGCGATCGCTTGCCTGACGACCATGGCCGTCGGCACGGCGCTAGCCTTTGCAACGCGCGCGCTCGGGGCGTTCCAGGCCGCCCCTCTCCATCACCTTGCGCAATGCCTGATCCCGATGGCGGGCTGTGGGGTGTTCCTCGGTCTGTCTATGACGACCGTGACGCTGCTGCGCCGCGAAGGCCTGTCGCTCGGCTTCGTTGACGCCGTGCGAGCCTGTCTCCTGCTCGGCTCCGCCCTATGGTGCCTTTGGCTGGCATGGAAGGTTTCCGCCCGCTATTCCCGCTCCATTGGGCGCAGGCTTGTCGCTATGGTCGGCATTGCCGCCGCCGTGCTGTTCGGCGCAGGTAACTGGTGGCTGCTGTTCTGGGTTTGGTGAGTCTGCTTAAGCTTCGAGACGAGGTAAAATTCGTCGCTCAGGCGCTGACAACTCCGGTTTCCTCGCGGAACCGTCGCCACGATTTCGCAAAACTGTCATCCGCAGCCGCTAGGGCTTGCCGGCATCACGGGGCTGGCGATGTCGGGCATCACAGGTCAATTTGCCGGGACGGCAGCCATCGAGCTGCGCGCGCTTGCGTTCTCCTATGGCGAAACAGCGATCCTACGCAATATCGGCCTCGACCTCGAGCGCGGCCGCACCCTGGCGCTGTTGGGGCCTTCGGGCTGTGGCAAGACCACGCTTCTGCGTCTACTCGCCGGGCTACTCGCCCCGACTATAGGGACGATCTCGATCGGCGGGCGGTTGATGGCCGATGCAAACGCCAGGCTGTTCGTGCCTCCGGAACGGCGCGGGCTCGGCATGGTGTTCCAAGACTATGCGCTCTGGCCGCATATGAGCGTGGCTGGCAATGTCGCCTTTCCGCTGGAGATGGCGGGCCTTGGTCGGGCCGAGATTGAGCACCGCGTCATGGCTGTGCTTGACCGTGTCGGTCTTGCCCCGCTAGCAGCGCGCGGACCGGGCGACCTGTCCGGCGGCCAGCAACAACGTGTTGCGATAGCTCGCGCTATCGTTGGCGAACCGGGGCTGCTGTTGTTCGACGAACCGCTGTCCAACCTCGACCGCGAGCTGCGTGAGGCACTTGCGGTCGATCTCGCCGCGCTTCTTTCCGATCTTGGTGTCAGCGCCGTCTATGTCACCCACGACCAGGGCGAGGCCTTCACCATCGCAGACCAGGTCGCCGTCATGCGGGGCGGTGCGATCATCCAGTGCGCCGAACCGCAGACGCTGGTCTCCGCCCCTGCCAGCGTCGAGGTAGCGGAATTCCTGAAGCTCGGCACGGTGGTCGAGGCCGAGCGACAGGCAGACGGTGCATGGCAACTTTGCGGCACCGGCATCCATTTGGCGCCAGGATCGGAAGGTCCGGCTGCAGCCGCCCGCGCGCGCATCATGCTGGGCCGCAAGGCGATCGATGTGCTTGCCCCGGAGGCGGCAGATGCAAACGGCCAAGTGGTACGCGCGCTGTTCCGCGGCGATTCCTATGCACTGTCGGTTGCGCTTGGCGAAGGGGCTGCGCGCGTCGTGGTCGAAACCGTCAGCGGATTGCGCCGCACCGTCGGCGAGAAGGTCGGGCTCGCCATCGAGCCCGGGGGACTTCGCTGGTTTCCGGCGAATTGACAAGGAAAGGAACGAACCTGATGCGCATTTCCCTTTTTGTGATGTCGACCTTGGCGGGCTTGGCGCTTTCTGCTTCGACAGCGCTGGCCGACATTACAGTCTACACGGCTGGCCCGGCCAAGCTGATCGAAGATCTCGCCGCTGGCTTCACCGCCAGCACCGGCGTGAAGGTCAATATCTTCCAGGCCACCACCGGCAAGGTCATGGCCCGTATCGAATCGGAGGCCGCCAATCCGGTCGTCGACGTGTTGATCTCAGCCTCCTGGGACACGGCCACCGACTTCGCCAAGCGCGGCTGGTTGGTGCCCTATACCAGCCCGAACGCAACCTCAGTGCCCGATTTCCTGAAGTCCGACACCGCGGTTGCCCAAGGGGTCTCAGCGCTCGCTATCGCCTGGAACCCCAAGAGCGGCACGCCGAAGCCGGCCGATTGGAGCGACCTTGCCAAGGCAGACTACAAGGATCTGGTCAACATCCCTGACCCGGCACAGTCCGGCTCGTCCTTCGAGCTGACTGCCGCGCTTGAGGCCGAGAGCGGCTGGAAACTGTTTGAGGCGCTGAAAGGCAATGGGGCTGCCGTTGCCGGCGCCAATGCAGAGGCTCTTAATCCCGTGCTGCAGGGTGCCAAGGCTGCTGTCTTCGGCGCCGTCGACTACATCTCGCTCGCCGGCCGCAAGAAGGGCGAATCGATCGAAGTCATCTTCCCGGCTTCCGGCACGGTGATCGCACCACGGCCGATGATGATCCTCAACTGGTCGAAGCAGCAAGACGACGCCAAGCGCTTCGTCGACTATGTTCTGTCCGATGAAGGCCAGACCAAGGTTGCCGCCATCGAGCTGATGCCGGCGCGCGCCGACATTAAAGCCGACCGACCGCTCGTCGGTGACCTCAAGGTGCTGAAGATCGACACCGACGCCGTCTACTCCAAGCGCAAGGACACGCTGGCCAAGTTCAACGCCATCTTCGCCAACTAGGTTAAGGCGATGGGGACGATGGAAGTGGCGCGGTCTGCCGAGGATGGCGGGGCGATCGCTTTCTCGTCCCCCGACCTCCCCGGGTCGAGGAAAGCGCGCAGGGGATTACGGTCGGGCGGTACCTCGCCGGCCATGTGGGTGGCCGCAGCCGGACTTGTCTTGGTCGTGGTGGTGCCCTTCACCTTCGTCATCCTGCAGGCCATTTTTCCGGAACTGGGGCGCGGCTCGCTCGCAGCGCCGTTCTCCGCATTGGCGCCGACCCTGTCCGATCCGGCCTTGCTGCGGCTGGCGCTGAACACGGTGGGGCTCGGCATCGCCGTAGCCGTATTCTCGTCGCTCATCGCGGTGCCGCTTGCCTTGTTCCGCGCCTGGTTCCTCGTGCCGGGCGCGGTGGTGTGGGACGCGCTGATGCTCGTGCCATTCATGATCCCGCCCTATATCGCTACGCTCGGCTGGATCATGACGTTGCAGCCACGCGGCTACCTGCAGCAGCTTACCGGTTTCAATCTCGCTGCCTTCCTGTTCTCCGTCCCTGGCATGGCCTTCGTCATGTCGCTAAATTGCTTTCCCGTCGTCTATTTCGCCATGACGCGAACGCTTGCCGCCGTTGGCGCGCGATATGCCGATGTCGGGCGCGTTTTCGGCGCCTCGCCCTGGCAGGCCTTCTGGCGCATCACATTGCCGCTTTCGCTCCCCGGTCTGGCGGCAAGCCTGCTGTTGGTCTTCGCCATGGCGATCGAGGAATATGGCACGCCGGCGGCGCTCGGCCACCGCATCGGTTTCACCGTGCTGGTGACGGAGATCGAGCTACGCGTCTCGGATTGGCCGGTCGACCTATCTGGCGCCTCTATTATAGCGCTGGTTTTGGTCCTGCTGTCGTTCTCGGCTTTCCTCGTGCAGCGGCGCCTATTGTCGGCCAGGAACTTCCAGACCGTGAGCGGCAAGCCGCAAGCCATAGTCAAGCGGCCGCTGGGCTTGCTCGCAGTGCCGGTGCTCGCGCTGTTTGCGCTGGTCGCCTTCATTGCTGCCGGCGCACCGCTT
Source organism: Mesorhizobium sp. 2RAF21 (assembly GCF_052115345.1). Classification (NCBI taxonomy): domain Bacteria; kingdom Pseudomonadati; phylum Pseudomonadota; class Alphaproteobacteria; order Hyphomicrobiales; family Phyllobacteriaceae; genus Mesorhizobium; species Mesorhizobium sp. 2RAF21. Next base: position 13,371 of record NZ_JBFRGM010000037.1, read on the forward strand.
CTAGCCATCCTTGCCACCGCGCTGTCACGCACCATTTCCGGCGGCCTCGCGCCGGATAACCTGACGCTGCAGAATTTCACTAACATCTGGGAAGACGGCGCCGGCGCGCTCAAGGCTCTTTCGCTGTCCCTCTCGCTCGGCGTTGCCACGGCGTTGGTCACCGGCCTGCTCGGTGCGATTGCCTCATATATCGTGGTCAAGACGAAGGTGCGCGGCCGCTTTGTGCTCGATATGCTCACCGTCATCCCCAATGCACTTCCCGGCGTCGTCGTGGCGGTGGGGCTAATCCTTGCCTGGAACCAGCCGTGGCTACCCATCACGCCCTACAACACCTCGCTGATACTGCTGCTCGCCTATTGCTGCATCCTGCTGCCGCAACCGGTGCGTTACACCACTGCGGCTTTTCACCAGATCGCCGACAATCTCGAAGCTGCGGCGCGGGTAGCCGGCGCTTCGAGCGCGGTGGCATTCCGGCGTATCCTGCTGCCGCTGATCCTGCCCAATCTCGTCGCCTCGATGCTGTTCGTCTTCGCTGTTGCCACACGCGAACTGGTGGCCTCGCTGCTGGTGGCGCCGGTCGGCGTGCACACCGTGGCCAGCTTCATCTGGCGACAGTTCGAGCAGGGCTCGGTCGGCCTCGGCATGGCAATGGCCTTCGTCGCCATCATCCTCACCGCGCTGATCCCATTCCTGGTGCTTTCAGCCCTCCGGCGCTTCGCCATGCGCCAAGATGTGCTGTGAGCCGGGCCGAGAGTCGCCTCGAAGTCATCAAGATCGCGAAACGAACCGGCTCACCTCCGGCGGTATCGCCGAGGCTGGCCAGCGCTATCGATTCACCGCCAACCGGCATTATCGGCAGGTGTCCGGCTTCAAGCGCAGAAGGCTCCAATTTTTTTGCGTCGGAACCTGTTCCTTTTTTTGCAAAGGGCAAGCAGTTCGCCGAGAGCCGCTTCGTCGGGCGTCTCGCCTGTCACAATCCGGCGCAGGGCATCCCTTTTGCCAGAGCGGGCGATCGACCGACCAGTCTAGGATGGTTCCAGTACGGTTTTGTTGGTCTGCTTGTTCGCCCCATTGCCCCCAACCACGTGACCGTTTCCCTCAGTGTCCGTTCTAAAAAGAAGTAAGTGATTTCAGCGGATTGTGGTTCTGTCGGATTGCTGAGATTCGACGGAGATCATGATGCCCTGGACTGAAACCACTCGCCGCCCCTATGAACGGCGCTGCCCGCGCTACGCAAGCGACCTGACAGATGGGTAGTGTCTCAGTTTGAAATTTCTGGCAGCTTCGGCCGAATCTCGCCGATGGCATCAACGATGGCGTCGGCAGCTTCGCAGTCGAGCGCGATTTCTAACAGACCCGTTGTTGTCTTGATAGAGAGAATGCCGAGCGGACCCCTTTCATCCTCGATCGTACCGATGTGGATTTCGGTCGGCACGAAAGGCGGGGCCTTTTTCGTCGGGATCACTAGGTTACTCGCGTCACTGAGGCGACTTCGACAATCGCGCAACCCAGTGTCACATTCAAGCAACCTTAGGCGGCTACACGCTTTTTATAAGGGCCGCGCTTCCCCAGCTTCGGCGCGACGGCGTCCATATCGCAAACTTTCGCATGCTCACCCGAATGCTAGCAAGAGCCTGACAAGTGCAGGTCTTTCTGATTCAGACATTAACAGCATAACCAAGTGCGTCCTCAATTCGATTTGCGGCGAGGGCGCTAACTAAAAGTTCATGCCCCTCGTCGAAATTGGAGCTGCGGCCATGTATTCTGTTCCGCCTCGGGTAATAGGGACCCGCTCCGTTGGCGAGCGGGTCCTTGTCTTTGTAACGGTGCCTTTGAATCGGTAGCCGCAATGAACTGGGTGTTGGTGAGCGAGTCGGCTTGCGAGGCAAGCAAACGGCCCGCACTAACCGTGAAGCATCCAGTCCATTGGATGCCATGTGCATGCGCCCAGTAGTGAGTAGCGATTTTGGCGCTTCACGAATCGCGAGCACGACCACATTCGAGGCGACGTGCTCGAAACCGCATGCTCCGGTGCTCCTCGGTTACGTCGTCATCTGGGATGACCATTTTGCGCCAGAAGCCGTCGTGCACTCAAGGAGGCGAACCCCGGACTGAAGACCGTCAGCAGGCAGTCAGCGTTCTAAATTTAGGTATCTCTTCGCCGCTACAAGGTGAAGATAGTCAGAGCCATATTTGTCCGCTGATCGCCACACCTGGGCTGGCCTGCTTTTACTCCACCCCAATGGCCGGGTTTTGCTCCGCCGTTGACACTGGGATGATGGCGACGGAAAATCGTCAGCCTAAGTTAGGGCTGCCGCCGCCAACGTCGACTATTTTTCTAAACGCATTACGACGTCTGTCGGTTACTGAACCGCCGAGTTTTGACTGAGGTGGATAGATGTGCGCTCGCCTTATGACCAAATTCTGTCGCTGTGGAGAGCAAGATGAGTACACCGTCTCAGCAAATCCTGCGCATGGGCTTCGGGTTCGCGCTTTCGCAATCTTTGCGCGTCGTTGCCGAACTAGGCATCGCTGATCTTCTTGTCGGAGGCGACCGCTCGGCAGACGAGTTATCCCAAGCCACCCGAACGAATGCCGAGGCACTCTATCGCGTCATGCGTCTGCTGGCCAGCGAAGGCGTGTTTCGCGAAGTATCGCCGCGCTGCTTCGCGCAAACCGAACTGAGCGCGACGCTTTGCTCCGATCTGGCGTCTGGCCCGCGCGATTTCGTATTGATGATCAACAGCGAACCCTATCAGGCCTTCGCGCAGCTTCTCTATTCTGTTCAAACAGGTGAGCCTGCCTTCGAACAGGTCTTTGGAGCCCCGAGGTTCCAATGGCTCGGGTCCCACCCTGAGCAAGCAGCGCTCTTCCAACGTGCGATGATCGCGATGAGCCAAGGCACCAACGAAGCTGTGGCTGACGCCTATGATTTTAGCGCATCCCGCTGCGTTGTTGACGTCGGGGGAGGGCACGGGCAGCTCCTTTCGGCCATCCTGGCCCGTAACGCCACCTCACTGGAATTCTCTTTGATCTGCCCGCGGGGGTCGCTGCCGCACGAACGGGAACCGGAGGCGCATTGCCCCGTAGCGAGCTCGTCGAGGGTGACTTCTTTGAGAGTGTGCCTTCGGCGGATACCTATATCCTAAAAAAGGTCATCCACGATTGGGACGATGAACGCGCTGCCATAATCCTGAAAAACTGCCGAACGGCCATGACGGCAAATGGGAAAGTTCTCGTTGCCGAGACCATCATTCCCGCTGGTAACGATCCTCATCCCATCAAGGTGCTGGATGTGACGATGCTGACGGTTCCAGGTGGGCTTGAGCGGACAGAAGGCCAATTTGCAAAACTGCTATCGGTCGCTGGACTGCGCCTAGAGCGGGTAATCGCGACCAAGGCGCCAATTTCGATCCTTGAAGCTCGGGCCGCGTGAGCGGGTCGGGCCCTTGAAGGACCAGGACTGCTAGAAGCGGGCGATATGCTCGGTGCAATGAGTCTGGACGCCCTCCATTTCTGCGTCAATGCGGCGCTAGTCGCCCGTCACGCGATACCCCAGCGCTTTGGGTGTGAGATGTCGTCAAGACATCATCCGAGCGTCACGCCTCTGTCACGCTAACCCTTGATCTGTGCGCCCTTCGGGAAAGGGACGTAGTATGGCTCCTCAATCGCTTGAGTTGTCACGCATCAGCAAGAATTTCGGGCAAGGGGATGTGCTCAAGGGCATAGACCTTTCGATCCGGCCGGGAGAATTCATCTCGCTGGTCGGCATGTCCGGCTGCGGCAAATCCACATTGCTGCGCATCATTGCCGGGCTGGAGACGCCGGATCAGGGGCGCGTGCATATCGGCGGGCAGGATATGACTGACACCGATCCCGCGGCCAGAAATCTGGCCATGGTGTTTCAATCCTACGCGCTCTATCCGCACATGACGGCGCGGCGGAACATCGCCACGCCGCTGCGCATGCGCCGCCTGCCCTTCTGGGCGCGGCTGCCGCTTGCCGGGATGTTTGCGCCGCGTGCCGCACTCGCCGACATCGATGCGTCGGTCAAGCAAGCCGCCGAGACCTTACAGATAACGGAACTGCTCGACCGCAAACCCTCTCAGCTCTCGGGTGGCCAGCGGCAACGCGTGGCACTTGCACGCGCTCTGGTGCGCGAACCCGTGGCTTTCCTGATGGATGAGCCTCTCTCCAATCTCGACGCCAAGCTGCGCGCGCATATGCGTGACGAACTGGCGGCGCTGCATCGCCGCCTTGGCGCGACCTTCATCTATGTGACGCACGATCAGGTTGAGGCGATGAGCATGTCGAACCGCGTCGCGCTGATGTCGGAAGGGCGCATCGAGCAGCTTGGGACGCCCGACGAGCTCTACCAGCGGCCGCAGACACTGACCGTCGCCCGCTTCATCGGCATGCCCTCGATCAATCTGCTGCCGGTCGATGTCGCCGCCTCTGGCGCACTGACCTTGTTCGGACAGCCGCTCCGCATCACCACCAGGGATGAGGCAGGTCCGGCAACGCTGGCGATCCGCGCGGAAGACTTTCATCCTGCGAAAGACGGCCTGTCGGCGCGTGTCGTGCGCGTGGAACGCCATGGCGCGGATAGTTTCGTCACCTGCGACTTCGAGCTGGATCTGAACGTAACGATCATCATGCGCCAGAAGGCAGGCGAGAGCGGAGCCGCCAATGTCGGCGATGCGCTGCAGCTCGGCTTCACCGCAAATCGCGCACATCTGTTTGGCCGTGACGGCAAGCGCCGCGATCTCTCCGTGCGCGAGCGAGTGGCGGCATGAGCGCGGCGGTTGCAGACGTATCGCCTCAGACCAGTTCCCGGCAGTCGTCCACCGCCGAGCGGCGCATCGTGCGCAACGGCCTGCTGTTTGTCGCGCCGGCAACGCTGCTTCTGCTCGCAACCTATGTGCTGCCGATGATCTTCCTCGCCGGCTTTTCGTTGACCGACTATCGGCTTGGCGCGCTTTCGGCGCGGTTTGTCGGCATCGACAATTTTGTCAAGGCGTTTGGCGACGAAGTCTTCATGCGCTCTCTGAAGAACACTGTCGTCTATGCACTCATCGTCATTCCCTTCGGCCTGTTCCTGGCCCTTGGCGCGGCGCTGCTGGTCCATGGCCGCAAACGCAGCCGCACCTTCTGGGAAGCAGCCTACTTCCTGCCGGTGACCGCGACGCTGGTGGCGATGGCGACGGTGTGGCAGTTCCTTCTGCATCCCTCGCTCGGGCCGGTCAATGCGGCGATCAAATGGTTTGGTTTCGCACCCGTCGGTTTCCTGTCCGATCCAGCGCTGCTTATTCCAACCATGGCCATTATCGGTGTCTGGCAGATCCTCGGCTTCAACATGGTGCTGTTCTTGGCCGGGCTGACCGCGATCCCGAAGGATATGTACGAAGCGGCCCGCCTGGATGGCGCCAGAAGCCCGATCGACCGATTCCTGACAGTGACCTGGCCGATGCTCGGCCCGACGACGATGTTCGTCGTTGTCACCACCTCGATATCGGCCTTCAAGGTGTTCGAAACGGTGGCCGTGCTGACCAAGGGGCGGTTCCAATCGGAGACGTTGCTCTTCGATCTCTATCTCGAAGGCTTCGAATATTCGAACACCGGCTATGCCGCCGCACTGACCCTGATCTTCCTCGTCATCGTGCTCGTCATGTCGATCTGGCAGACGGTGCATATGGACCGCAAGGTGCATTACTGATGGCGAGACTACGCAAATTCCTGCCACATCTCGTGCTGGCGCTCGGCGCCTTCGTGATGCTCTTGCCCTTCTACTGGATGTTCCTGACGTCCATCCGCTCGTCGGCCGAGATCTTCGACGTCTCGCTCTGGCCGATTCCGAAACAGTTCGAAGCGGTCGCCAATTACACGCGCGCGACCTCGCAGCAGCCGATGGCGCGCTTCATGCTGAATGGCGTGATCGTGTGCCTGGGCATTCTGATCGTACAGGTGCTGACGGCCGTGCCGGCCGCCTACGCACTCGCCAAGCTGAGGTTTCCGGGACGGCGACTGCTTCTGCTGGCAGTCATCGGCGCGCTTTGCGTGCCCATTCAGGCACTGGCGCTACCGCTCTTTGTCGGGCTCGCCAAGGCGCAGCTGCTCAACACCTATTTCGCGATGATGATGCCGTTCTTCCTGTCGGTCTTCGCCATCTTCCTGTTTCACCAGTCATTCCGCAGTTATCCCGACGAAATCATCGAGGCGGCCCGGCTCGACGGCTATTCCGAAATGGAAATCTGCTGGGGGCTGGTGCTGCGCGGCTCACTGCCGTCGCTTGCTGCTTTCGCGGTCTTCTCCGTCGTGGCGCACTGGAACGACCTCTACTGGCCGATGATCGTTGTCACCGAGACCAATCTCGCACTGCCGCCGCTCGGCATGCTGTTCTTCGCCGATGTCGAATCCGGTGCGGACTATGGCGCGCTGATGGCGGGTGCGGCGATCATCACGGCGCCCATGGTTCTGTGCTTCCTGCTGGCACGCCGACATTTCATCGCCGGGATCACCATGACAGGCGTCAAATGATCCCTTCGACGACTTCTCCCCACCCAAAGGAACACCACAATGAAGATTACACGCCGCAGCGCATTGGGCGGCCTCGCCCTCGGACTGGCTGTCGTCTCGCTTCCTGGCATCGCCTTCGCGGCGGAAGAGGTGACGCTGAACGTTCTCTACAACCTGCCGGGCTTCACCAAGTTTCACCAGCCGCTGGCCGAAACCTTCATGAAGAACCACCCGAACATCAAGATCAACTTCCTCGCTCCGGCTCCCGGCTACAACGAAGGCCAGCAGCAGGTGCTGCGCTCGGCGGTGACGGGCAACCTGCCCGACGTCTATTTTTCCGGCTACAACCTGACCGCCGAACTGGTGAACACGCTTGCCCCGCGCAACCAGATCACCGACCTGAAGCCCTATATCGACGCAGAGGGCGGGCAGGCATTCCTCGACAGGAATTTCAGCCCGAAGCTGGCAGCGCTCGGTCGGGTCAATGGCATTCAGTACGGACTGCCTGTCAATGCCTCCTCGCCGATCATGTACATCAATGCCGATCTGGTGAAGAAGGCTGGTGGCGACCCTGACAGCATGCCCAAGACCTTCCCCGAACTGATCGAGCTGGCAAAGAAGATCCACGCACTCGACCCCAAGGTTTCGGGCATGGGTTACGACATCAATGGCTGGCCGGATGACTGGTTGTGGCAGGCGGCGATTTACCAGCAGGGCGGCAAGCTGGTGGACGAGACGACAAAGAAGGTCGCCTTCGACAACGAGATCGGCCTCAACGCGCTCAAGCTGTTCCGCCAGTTCGTGACTGATGGCGGTCAGAACCTGCTCGACTGGGACCAGTCACGCCAGCAATTCGGTGCAGGCCTCACCGGCTTCATCTTCTCGACGCCGGCCCACGTTCAGACGATCGAAGGTCTTGTCGGCGAGCGCTTCCCCCTGAAGACGACAACCTTCCCGCTCGATAACCCGCAGAACGGCGGCGTGCCGACCGGAGGCAATTCGGCGGTCATCCTGACGCAGGACAAGGCGCGGCAGGATGCAGCCTGGGAATATGTGAAGTTCGTCACCGGCCCAGAGGCGCAGAACGTCATCGTGCGCATCACCGGTTATCTGCCGACCAACAAGCTCGCTACCGGGTCTGACTATCTCGAGCCCTATTATGCCGCGCATCCGAATGTGAAGACGGCTTCGCTTCAGGCCGACCGCTCGCTGCCCTGGGCCGGTTATCCAGGCGGGGACTCGGTCCGCATCTGGCGCACCCAGCGCGACATCATCGGCGCCGTCATGCGCGGCGAGGTGACGCCGGAAGCCGGCCTGAAGCAGATTGTCGATCAGACCAACGCACTGATGCACTGATCATTCTCGATCGATGGCCTGCGGGGAGAAGCGTCCCCGCAGGCCCAGCTTCCGGACAACCATATGAAAATCATCCACCTGACCGACGCGCATCTGATGCCATCGGGCGTCATCGTCCATGGCGTCGACCCTGAACAGCAATTGCGCATAGCGGTGGCCGACATTGTCGTCAAACATACCGATGCCGACCTCTTGGTCATCACCGGCGACCTCTGCAATTTCGGCGACCCGGAAGCCTATGCGCTGCTGCGCGATATTCTTGCCGCGGTGCCCTTCGAGGTTCGCTTGCTGCTCGGCAATCATGACGCGCGCGCCGCCTTCATCGAGGCCTTCCCGCAGCATCCGCGCGACGACCATGGCTTCGTTCAATCCTGGCTCGACACCGATCACGGGCGACTGCTGTTTCTCGACAGCCATGAGCCCGGCTTGATCGGCGGGCGTTATGACGAGATGCGTCTCGCCTGGCTGCACGGAGCGCTTGGCAGCGCAGGCGACAAACCGGTGACGGTCTTCATCCACCATCCGCCGTTCGATTGCGGCATCGCCCATTTCAACCATATCGGGCTGCATGACGGCGGCGCGCTGATGGAGAGGTTCGCCGCACATGCGTCGGGTGTGCGCCACATTGTCTTCGGGCATATCCACGTGCCGATGATGGGGACGACCGCCACAGGCATTTCCTACAGTTCCGGCCAGTCGTGCTCGCATCGCTTCATCACGGATCTCGGGACGCCCAATCCATGGTGGACGAAAGGATATCCCTGCTATCGGATCATCATGCTCGATGACCACGGCTTGCGGTCCTATAGCGTGGAGGTCGGCGAAGAGCCTACCGAACGAACACAACCCTGCGCCGGACCTTGAAACGGCCTGTCTGTAGCGACTCAAACGGCGGGACGGTCCAGTGCTCGGCGACAGGGGTGTACAATAGCCACTCACAGCCGCACACGCTGCCGCTCTTTGTATGAGCGTAGTCTCGGCGGATATAGCGTATTGTGGAGTATGGTTGGCGGTATTTGGCGCGCCGCACCGGGCGAAGATGAGAACTATGTCTACGCCATAGTCCTCTAGGGCCCTCCTTTCGTGAGAATCGAGACTTGCTGCTCCCGGTCGCGGCAACTCCCAAGTGTCGTCCCTACGAGGGGCACCGAACCGCGCTTTTCCCATTTTGTAACGGTCTTCGGGTTGATCCCTTAGCGCTTGGACAGCGCCCTCAGGCTCTCTTGACTATTTTGTATTGCTCGACGGTCTGTCGTTGTGGCGCAGTCGTGAAGAACCTGTCCCATAGCGCACCATAAAACCTCGGGATCAAACACCTAGCACTCTCGTTCCGTATCAGCGCGGCGCGCCTCGAGCCAGATGCTTTTGGCCCGGTCGTAGCATCCCCCGCACAGGAGCTTGACTTGGGCAAACTCGATAGCCTTATCGCTCCACTCGCCGCCTTCCGCCACGCGAATGCGCTCGCATTCCGTGCACCATGCGTCGGGTCGAGATGCGAGCTGATCCCTAGACCAATAGAAGCCAACGGCCCGCCGGGTGTCCAAGGAGTCAACAATATGGCGACATACGAATGTAGCCTCGCGCTCGCCATGCGCTTGGCATTGTACCTTTTCAGCCATAGATACCCCCGGCGACCTCGGATACCATACGCTCATCCACGACAACTTCAGCATGGACTGGGCTACGTGGCTGCAGCACGCTGGCCTGGACGATATCAATCCCAATAGCAGCGTGAGGTTCCACACCTCGACTGAACCGCCCCGGTTTTGTCGGAGGTTGTTTCGTTTGAGTTACGCCGCCATGGCTGGCTCTTCCGGCCTGGCATAGTGGCGTCCCTCGGCTTTGGCCGGCGGGATGTTGCGGATGGGCTCCAGCAGCCGGCGATTGTTGAACCAGTCTACCCATTCCAGCGTTGCGAACTCGACGGCCTCGAATGAGCGCCATGGCCCGCGTCGGTGGATCACCTCGGCCTTGTAGAGACCGTTGATGGTTTCGGCGAGAGCATTGTCGTAGCTGTCGCCGACGCTGCCCACAGAGGGCTCGACGCCAGCCTCCGCCAGGCGCTCGGTGTATCGAATGCTGATGTATTGGCTGCCTCTATCGCTATGATGCACGAGCCCGCCGCGATGGATCGACCGCCGATCATGGAGGGCCTGTTCCAGAGCGTCCAGGACGAAGCCCGTCCAGGTCGCGCCGTAGGTGAAGTCGGAGACCCAGAGCATGTGCGGCGCCGGGGCATGGAATTGGCGGTTGACCTGATCGAGAGGGCAAGGTGCGGCCTTGTCGCTCACCGTCGTGCGGAGCGGCTTGCCGCGAATGATGCCCTCAAGGCCCATGACCCTCATCAGGCGGGCAACGGTACAGCGGGCGACATCGAAGCCCTCGCGCCGCAACTACCGCCAGACCTTGCGAACGCCGTAGACGCGGAAGTTCGCCTCGAACACGCGTCGGACCTCATCCTTCAAAGCCTCATCCCGCTTCGCCCGAGCCGATAGCCCAGAGGGATCGACGCGCTTGGCGATATGGTCGTGGTAGGTCGACGGAGCGATTTGCAACACCTTGCAGATCGGCTCGACCCCATGCGCCTCGCGGTGATCGTCAATGAACGCGATCATCGCTCGAACCGGCGGTCGAGCTCCGCCTGGGCAAAATGCGCGCTCGCCTTGCGCAGGATCTCGTTGTCCTGCCGAAGCTCGCGGTTCTCGCGCTCCAAAGCCTTCAGCTTCGTCGCCACATCCGTAGGCACACCGGCACGCACACCGGTCGCGCTCGGCCTTCTTCACCCACTCATGCAGCGTCTGCGCCGTGCAGCCGATCTTGGCGGCGATTGACGAAACCGCCGCCCACCGCGAGGCATGCTCGCCTTCGTGATCTAGAACCAGCCGAACCGTGCGGGTTCGGACCTCGGGAGAGAACTTGTTGGTCGTCTTGCTTGTCATGGCTCCACCTTCTCAGGAGTTGAAGCCTCCGGCAAACCCGGCGCGGTTCAGTTGATTGATCTCGGTCCGATGCAATTGAAGGCGTTGGCTCTCCTCTTGCCTCAAAACGTATGAAAAGATTTGCTTTTTCAAAATCTTGACGTGTGCGCGCACATTGCCCCCTCAAACAAGGCAACGTGCGATGCATGCCAGCCCCAGAACAAACAACCGCTCGATCGACGCGCAATGCGCGCGCTTTTATCTTGCCACTGTATCGACGAGCTATTTTTGTTCTGTGCTAAATCTGCACGAAATGTCCGCTATCCTTCCACAGAGGATGGCGTACGTAAATCCCTGTAAGCTAGATGGCTCATGGAGATGGAAGATGTTTCGTAAGATTGTTCTCGCGACCGCAGCTGTCGCTGTATTCAGCATACCGGCTTTTGCTGCTGCCGAGTTCTACGTCGCCAAATCTGCCGCTACCAAAAAGTGCGAAATCGTCGACAAGAAGCCGGACGGCACGCTTCACGGTTCCCAATTCTTAACCTGCTCCGGTCTCCGGAGCAGGTTTTTTCATTTGACCATCAGCCGGCGTCAGGCAGGCATCGACCAGAAGCCCACGGGCGGTTCTCCATCAGCCCATGCCCTATGAAACAAAGGTCGGCTTTCTTGCCTTTGCGGTTGAGCTTGGCTCGGGATTGGTGATCGCGAAATGCGTCTCTTTCGACCACTTTTGATCATGAAAGTTCGCTTCCGCGTTGCGCCCGCCGCCGCCAGCCGGCGGCTCATCCGAGCTATTCGGCTCGATGCTCTTCGTCGACGCCCAGGCCTCGATTAGTGTGCCGTCGACCGAGAAGTGATCGCAGGATAGAA
>NZ_JBFRGM010000038.1:0-23182 GCF_052115345.1 Mesorhizobium sp. 2RAF21
GGCAAGACGTCGCTGACGGCGGCGATCACGAAGTATTTTGGCGAATACCGCCCGTACGACCAGATTGACGCGGCTCCGGAAGAGAAGGCGCGCGGCATCACGATCTCGACGGCGCACGTCGAATACGAGACGCCGGCCCGCCACTACGCCCACGTCGACTGCCCCGGCCACGCCGACTATGTGAAGAACATGATCACCGGCGCTGCCCAGATGGACGGCGCGATCCTGGTCGTTTCGGCCGCCGACGGCCCGATGCCGCAGACCCGCGAGCACATCCTGCTCGCCCGTCAGGTCGGCGTTCCGGCGATCGTTGTGTTCCTGAACAAGGTCGACCAGGTCGACGACGCCGAGCTTCTCGAGCTGGTCGAGCTGGAAGTGCGCGAGCTTCTGTCGAAGTACGAGTTCCCGGGCGACGACATTCCGATCGTCAAGGGTTCGGCTCTGGCTGCTCTCGAGGACAGCAACAAGGAGATCGGCGAGAACGCGGTTCGCAAGCTGATGGAAGAGGTCGACGCCTACATCCCGACGCCTGAGCGTCCGATCGACAAGCCGTTCCTGATGCCGATCGAGGACGTGTTCTCGATCTCGGGCCGCGGCACGGTCGTGACCGGTCGCGTCGAGCGCGGCATCGTCAAGGTTGGCGAGGAGCTGGAAATCGTCGGCATCCGTCCGACCTCGAAGACGACCTGCACGGGCGTCGAGATGTTCCGCAAGCTGCTCGACCAGGGCCAGGCCGGCGACAACATCGGCGCGCTGCTGCGCGGCGTTGACCGTGAAGGCGTCGAGCGCGGCCAGGTTCTGGCCAAGCCCGGCACCGTGAAGCCGCACAAGAAGTTCAAGGCAGAAGCCTACATCCTGACCAAGGAAGAGGGCGGCCGTCATACGCCGTTCTTCACCAACTACCGTCCGCAGTTCTACTTCCGCACGACGGACGTGACCGGCATCGTGACGCTGCCGGCTGGTACGGAGATGGTTATGCCTGGCGACAACATCACCGTTGACGTCGAGCTGATCGTGCCGATCGCCATGGAAGAGAAGCTGCGCTTCGCTATCCGTGAAGGCGGCCGCACTTGGGCCGGCGGGTCCGAAAACCTCAACCGCCTGACTGCCACCTTTTATGCCAAGGTGGCGAAGGACCCTGTCGTCGGCCCGGTGTTCAAGGCGATGTCGTCGGATCACCCCGCCCATGTCGCGGCCTTCATCGGCGAGGTGTTCGGCGGGCCGAAGACCTATTCCGAACAGCATGGCGGCCATCGTGAAATGGTGATGCACCATCTCGACAGGCATCTGACCGAGGAGCAGCGCCGCCGCTGGATCAGCCTGTTGATGGACGCCGCCGACGAGGTCGGTCTGCCCGACGATCCGGAATTCCGCTCCGCCTTCGCCGCCTATATCGAGTGGGGCTCGCGCCTCGCCAGGATGAACTCCACGCTCGGCGCCACCTGCGATCCCGAGCAGGAACCGATGCCGCAATGGGGTTGGGGCGTGCCGGGTGGGCCCTACACGCCGCCCGCCAAAAGTTGAGAGCGAGGCGAAGCCGGGAGCCTTCGTGCCCGCAGCAATTGCTGCGCCGGCATCGACGCGCAATAGGCTGGCATCAACGCGCAAACGGCTCTTTACAGACGGCGCGGAAGCTTCTAGGAAGCGCCTGCCGCGCAGATGATGCGCAGCAATTTGTAGGGGTATAGCTCAGTTGGTAGAGCGGCGGTCTCCAAAACCGCAGGTCGCGGGTTCGAGCCCTGCTGCCCCTGCCAGTCTCCCGAAATTCCCGGAAGCGCAGGCCTTGAAACAGGCGTAAGCCTTGCCATATGAGCGTTTCTCGGGCATAAGGGCCCCATAGCCGGGACGGAACGACTGGATGGTTCCGATGCGGCGTTTGGTCATAAAGCGGAAGCTTGCCACTTGCGTGGATCAAGAATCGGTTTTATGTAGACATGACAGACACGCGACGCGTGGAGCTGGGAAGCCGGCTTTGCGCGTCTGATTTGCATGGATCGAAGGCCTGCTGATTCGGCTTGGAATTCGATCCGGCGGTACGTCCCGGCCGGCGGGATCATCCAGGAGATCCGGTCAACGGGTCTTGAAAGCAGAGCGGACATGGCGTCGAAGACATCCAATCCTTTCGTCTTCCTTCAGCAGGTGCGGGCGGAAACCGCCAAGGTCACTTGGCCTTCCAGGCGCGAAACGGTGATTTCGACGGTCATGGTTCTGGCCTTCGCTGCGATCGCCATGATCTTCTTCTTTGCTGCCGATCAGATCATGGGTCTGGCGGTCGAGATGATCCTCGGCATCGGCAAATAAGACCACCAGGACAGGGAATTCATAGATGACTGCGCGGTGGTACATCGTTCACGCTTATTCGAACTTCGAAAAGAAGGTCGCTGAAGACATCGAAAACAAGGCCAAGCAGAAGGGCCTGTCGGAGAGGATCGAGCAGATCGTCGTGCCGACCGAGAAGGTCGTCGAGGTTCGACGCGGCAAGAAGGTGGACGCCGAGCGCAAGTTCTTCCCGGGCTACGTGCTGATGAAGGCCGAGCTCAACGACGCGGTCATCTCGCTGGTGAAGAACACGCCGCGCGTCACGGGTTTCCTCGGTGAAGACAAGCATACGGCCAAGCCGATGCACATCACCGACAAGGAAGCCGAGCGCATTCTGCACCAGGTGCAGGAAGGCGTCGAAAGGCCGAAGCCGTCGGTTACCTTCGAGATCGGCGAGCAGGTGCGCGTTTCGGACGGGCCATTCGCCTCGTTCAACGGTTTCGTCCAGGAAGTGGACGAAGAGCGCGCCCGCCTCAAGGTGGAAGTTTCGATCTTCGGGCGCGCTGTGCCTGTCGATCTGGAATTCGGTCAGGTCGAAAAGGGCTGATCCGGATTTCCGCTCCTCGATAAGAGGGGCGGAGGGCGGTGCCATTGGCGTCGCCATGAGCGGTGGGAGGCAAGCGCGGCTTAGCCGGTCGCGTGAACCGAACCACCAGGCTGCAACCGCCGGTGTTCTCTTGTTCTGAAGAGGCCGGCATGACTGAAGGCAGGAAAGAGTATGGCTAAGAAAGTAGCGGGCCAGCTCAAGCTCCAGGTTGCCGCGGGTTCTGCGACTCCGTCGCCCCCGATCGGCCCGGCGCTTGGTCAGCGTGGCATCAACATCATGGAATTCTGCAAGGCGTTCAACGCGCAGACCCAGGAACTCGAGAAGGGATCTCCGATCCCGGTCGTCATCACCTATTACCAGGACAAGTCGTTCACCTTCGTCATGAAGACGCCGCCGGTGAGCTACTTCCTGAAGAAGGCCGCCAACCTGAAGTCGGGCTCGAAGGAGCCGGGCAAGGTCAAGGCCGGCACGATCGCCCGCGACAAGGTGCGCGAGATCGCCGAGAAGAAGATGAAGGACCTGAACGCCAACGACGTGGAAGCAGCAATGCGCATGGTCGAAGGTTCCGCCCGTTCGATGGGCCTGGAAGTGGTGGGCTAAGACGATGGCAAAGATTGCAAAGCGTGTAGCCAAGACCCGCGAAGGCATCGACCCGAACAAGGCCTATGCCCTGGGCGAGGCCCTCAAGATCCTCAAGGATCGTTCGAAGGTGAAGTTCGACGAGACCGTCGAGATCGCCATGAACCTCGGCGTCGACCCGCGCCATGCCGACCAGATGGTCCGCGGCGTGGTCAACCTGCCGAACGGCACCGGCAAGAACGTCCGCGTCGCCGTGTTCGCGCGTGGCGACAAGGCTGACGAAGCCAAGGCCGCCGGCGCCGATCTGGTTGGCGCCGAAGAACTGGTCGACATCGTCCAGAAGGGCACGATCGATTTCGATCGCTGCATCGCCACCCCGGACATGATGCCGCTCGTCGGCCGTCTGGGTAAGGTGCTCGGCCCGCGCGGCATGATGCCGAACCCGAAGGTCGGCACCGTGACCACCGATGTCGCCGCCGCCGTCAAGGCGTCGAAGGGCGGCGCGGTCGAGTTCCGCGTCGAGAAGGCTGGCATCATCCACGCCGGCATCGGCAAGGTCTCGTTCGAGGTCAAGGCTCTGGAAGAGAACATCCGCGCCTTCGCCGATGCGGTCACCAAGGCCAAGCCGACGGGCGCCAAGGGCAACTACGTCAAGAAGGTGTCGGTCACCTCGACGATGGGCCCGGGCCTCAAGCTGGACGTCGCGACGCTCGCGGCTTCCTGAGACGATTGATCGAGGATCGGCCTTTAGCGGGCTGATCCTCCTGAAGAATTCCGGGCTCCGCGCAAGCGGGTCCCGGATGCCGGAAATCGAAAGAGATCCGGCATCCTGTCCGAGATTGCAGGCGGCCTAGTCCCGAAAGGGCGGACCTTAATCATACGGCCTGCATGAGACGGGGTAGGACCAGACAACGGAGCCTCTGCTCCAATGGAAGGTTCGAACCGTGTTTGCCTTTTGTCTGCGCATCGCGCCGGGGAAACCTGTCGGGTGTGGCGAAAGGGGGCAGGATCCTCGAGCGCCGTTCGGGAGATCTGGAATTTCTGGATAGCCCGCCCGGCAAAAGGCAACCCGACTGCTTTCCCGCAAATGGGGAGGTGGTCAACTGGAGATAGGCAGTGGACAGAGCGGAAAAACGCGAACTCGTCACGGGCCTGAACGACGCCTTCAAGGGCGCCGGTTCAGTCGTCGTGGCCCACTATGCCGGTATCACCGTCGCGCAAATGAACGATCTTCGCACGAAGATGCGTCAGGCCGGCGGCACCGTCAAAGTCGCGAAGAACCGCCTCGCCAAGATCGCTCTTCAGGGCACGGAATCCGAAAGCATCATCGATCTGTTCAAGGGACAGACGCTGGTTGCCTATTCGGACGATCCGATTGCGGCGCCGAAGGTCGCGTCCGATTTCGCCAAGGGGAATGACAAGCTCGTCATTCTCGGTGGCTCGATGGGCACGACCTCGCTCAACGCCGACGGTGTGAAGGCTCTTGCCTCGCTGCCGTCGCTCGACGAGCTGCGCGCCCGCCTGGTTGGCATGATCGCCACCCCGGCAACCCGGATCGCTCAGATCGTCAATGCACCGGCGGCTTCGGTCGCGCGCGTCATTGGCGCCTATGCCCGGAAGGACGAGGCGGCGTGAGGCCGTTCCTCATCACAACAACACGTTCGAACCTTATAAAGGAATATCAAAATGGCTGATCTGGCAAAGATCGTAGACGACCTGTCGAAGCTGACCGTCCTCGAGGCGGCTGAGCTGTCGAAGCTCCTCGAAGAGAAGTGGGGCGTTTCGGCCGCCGCTCCGGTGGCTGTTGCTGCTGCTGGCGGCGGTGCTGCTGCTGCTGCTCCGGCTGAGGAAAAGACCGAATTCGACGTCATTCTGGCCGCCGCTGGCGACAAGAAGATCGAAGTCATCAAGGAAGTGCGCGCCATCACCGGCCTGGGCCTCAAGGAAGCCAAGGACCTGGTCGAGGCCGCTCCGAAGCCGGTCAAGGAAGGCGCCAACAAGGCTGACGCCGAGAAGATCAAGGCCCAGCTGGAAGCAGCCGGCGCCAAGGTCGAGCTGAAGTAATTCAGGGTTTCGGCGGACGGCATCAGCCGTCCGCCGGTCCTTGAAAGGACGCTGTGAAAACCTCTTTCCTGAGGGCCGGATGACGGCTCTCAGGAAACGGGTTTTCAACCGTTCTGGCCCGGCGCCGCAAGGCGAGGGGCAACCCGATGGGCCGCTGGCGGAAGCGGTCGAGAATTGCAAGGCAGGTCGAGGCGAAAGCCTGCCCCAAGAGAGCTAGCCAAGGAGCGACGATGGCCCAGACCCAGACTTTCAATGGCCGCAGACGCGTACGCAAGTTCTTCGGAAAGATCCCGGAAGTTGCGGAGATGCCGAACCTGATCGAGGTTCAGAAGGCATCTTATGACCAGTTCCTGATGGTGGACGAGCCCGAAGGCGGCCGTCCGGACGAGGGGCTGCAGGCCGTTTTCAAGTCGGTCTTCCCGATTTCCGACTTTTCCGGCTCTTCGATGCTGGAATTCGTCAAATACGAGTTCGAGGCACCGAAGTTCGACGTTGACGAATGCCGTCAGCGCGACCTGACCTATGCCGCGCCGCTGAAGGTGACGCTGCGCCTGATCGTGTTCGATATCGACGAGGATACCGGCTCCAAGTCCATCAAGGACATCAAGGAGCAGGACGTTTATATGGGCGACATGCCGCTCATGACCATGAACGGCACCTTCATCGTCAACGGCACCGAGCGCGTCATCGTCTCGCAGATGCACCGCTCGCCGGGCGTCTTCTTCGACCACGACAAGGGCAAGTCGCACTCGTCGGGCAAGCTTCTGTTTGCCGCGCGCGTCATCCCCTATCGCGGTTCGTGGCTCGACATCGAGTTCGATTCCAAGGACGTCGTGCACGCCCGTATCGACCGTCGCCGCAAGATCCCCGTGTCGTCGCTGTTGATGGCGCTCGGCATGGACGGCGAGGAGATCCTGTCGACCTTCTACAACAAGATCACCTACAAGCGGACCGGCGACCATTGGCGCATCCCCTTCAGCGTGGACCGTTTCCGCGGCCTGAAGGCCGTCAACGATCTGGTTGACGCCGATACCGGTGAGATTGTTGTTGAGCAGGGCAAGAAGATCACCGCCCGTCAGGCGCGCCAGCTGGCCGACAAGGGCCTGAAGGCGATCAAGGCGACCGACGAGGATCTGCTCGGCAGCTATCTGGCCGAGGACATCGTCAACTACGGCACCGGCGAAATCTTCCTCGAAGCCGGCGACGAGCTGGACGAGAAGACGCTGAAGGTGCTTCTGGGCACCGGCGAGCAGGAAATTCAGATCCTCGACATCGACCATATCAATGTCGGTGGTTACATCCGCAACACGCTGGCCGTCGACAAGAACGAAAGCCGGCAGGACGCGCTGTTCGATATCTACCGCGTCATGCGTCCGGGCGAGCCGCCGACGCTGGAAACGGCTGAAGCCATGTTCAACTCGCTGTTCTTCGACAGCGAGCGTTACGACCTGTCGGCCGTCGGCCGCGTCAAGATGAACATGCGTCTGGAACTCGACGCCGAGGATACCGTGCGCGTGCTGCGCAAGGCTGACATTCTGGCCGTGGTCAAGACGCTGGTCGAACTGCGCGACGGCAAGGGCGAGATCGACGACATCGACAATCTCGGCAACCGCCGCGTCCGTTCGGTCGGTGAATTGATGGAGAACCAGTACCGCGTCGGTCTGCTCCGCATGGAGCGCGCGATCAAGGAACGCATGTCCTCGATCGAGATCGACACGGTGATGCCGCAGGATCTGATCAACGCCAAGCCGGCGGCTGCCGCCGTGCGCGAGTTCTTCGGTTCCTCGCAGCTCTCGCAGTTCATGGACCAGACCAACCCGCTGTCGGAGATCACCCACAAGCGTCGCCTGTCGGCGCTTGGACCGGGCGGTCTGACCCGCGAGCGCGCCGGCTTCGAGGTGCGCGACGTGCACCCGACGCATTACGGCCGCATCTGCCCGATCGAAACGCCGGAAGGCCCGAATATCGGTCTGATCAACTCGCTGGCCACCTTCGCGCGCGTCAACAAGTACGGTTTCATCGAGAGCCCGTACCGCAAGATCGTCGACGGCAAGCTGACCGACGAGGTTGTCTATCTGTCGGCTATGGAAGAGGCCAAGCACTACGTTGCCCAGGCCAACGCCGAGCTCGACAAGGACGGTGGTTTCGTCGACGAATTCGTCATCTGCCGTAACGCCGGCGAAGTGATGATGGCGCCGCGCGAAAACGTCGACCTGATGGACGTTTCGCCCAAGCAGATGGTGTCGGTCGCAGCAGCGCTGATCCCGTTCCTGGAAAACGACGACGCCAACCGCGCTCTGATGGGCTCGAACATGCAGCGTCAGGCCGTGCCGCTGGTGCGCGCCGAGGCTCCGTTCGTCGGCACCGGCATGGAGCCGATCGTCGCCCGTGACTCGGGCGCCGCCATCGGCGCCCGCCGCACCGGCATCGTCGACCAGGTGGACGCGACCCGTATCGTTATCCGCGCTACCGAGGATCTCGATCCGGGCAAGTCCGGCGTCGACATCTACCGCCTGATGAAGTTCCAGCGCTCGAACCAGTCGACCTGCATCAACCAACGTCCGCTGGTGAAGGTGGGCGACCGCATCGAGAAGGGCGACATCATCGCCGACGGTCCGTCGACCGATCTCGGCGATCTGGCGCTCGGCCGCAACGTGCTCGTCGCGTTCATGCCGTGGAACGGCTACAACTACGAGGATTCCATCCTCCTGTCCGAACGCATCGTCGCCGACGACGTCTTCACCTCGATCCACATCGAGGAGTTCGAGGTCATGGCGCGCGATACCAAGCTCGGGCCGGAAGAAATCACGCGCGACATTCCGAACGTCTCGGAAGAAGCGCTGAAGAACCTCGACGAAGCCGGCATCGTCTATATCGGCGCGGAAGTGCAGCCGGGCGACATCCTAGTCGGCAAGATCACGCCGAAGGGCGAAAGCCCGATGACGCCGGAAGAGAAGCTTCTGCGCGCCATCTTTGGTGAAAAGGCTTCCGACGTCCGCGACACCTCCATGCGCATGCCTCCGGGCACCTTCGGCACGGTGGTCGAAGTGCGCGTCTTCAATCGCCACGGCGTCGAGAAGGACGAGCGCGCCATGGCGATCGAGCGCGAGGAGATCGAACGCCTCGCCAAGGACCGCGACGACGAGCAGGCCATCCTCGACCGCAACGTCTATGCCCGTCTCTCCGACGTGCTGATCGGCAAGGAGGCTATCGCCGGGCCGAAGGGCTTCAAGAAGGGCACGACGCTGGCCAAGGAGACGCTGGACGACTATCCGCGTTCGCAGTGGTGGCAGTTCGCCGTCGAGAACGAGAAGCTCCAGGGCGAGCTCGAAGCTCTGCGCGGCCAGTACGACGATTCCAAGAAGGCGCTCGAGCAGCGCTTCATGGACAAGGTCGAGAAGGTGCAGCGCGGCGACGAAATGCCTCCGGGCGTCATGAAGATGGTCAAGGTCTTCGTGGCGGTGAAGCGCAAGATGCAGCCGGGCGACAAGATGGCCGGCCGTCACGGCAACAAGGGTGTCGTGTCGCGCATCGTTCCGGTCGAGGACATGCCGTTCCTCGAGGACGGCACGCATGCCGATATCGTGCTCAACCCGCTGGGCGTGCCTTCGCGCATGAACGTCGGCCAGATCCTTGAAACGCATCTGGGCTGGGCTTGCGCCGGCATGGGCAGGAAGATCGGCGAGCTGATCGAAGCCTATAAGGGTGGTGGCGACATCAAGCCGCTGCGCCAGACGATCGAGCAGATCATCCCGGCCAACGACCGCAACGAGCCGGTCCGCGAGTATGACGACGAGTCCATCGTTCGCCTCGGCGAGCAGATGAAGCGCGGCGTCTCCATCGCGACCCCGGTGTTCGACGGCGCGCATGAGGTCAACATCAACGAGATGCTGGAGCAGGCTGGCCTGCACACTTCCGGTCAGTCTCAGTTGTATGATGGCCGTACCGGTGAGCCGTTCGACCGCAAGGTGACCATGGGCTACATCTACATGCTCAAGCTTCACCACCTGGTCGACGACAAGATCCACGCCCGTTCGATCGGCCCGTACTCGCTCGTCACCCAGCAGCCGCTGGGCGGTAAGGCGCAGTTCGGCGGTCAGCGCTTCGGCGAAATGGAGGTCTGGGCGCTGGAAGCCTACGGCGCCGCCTACACCCTGCAGGAAATGCTGACGGTGAAGTCGGACGACGTCGCCGGCCGCACCAAGGTCTACGAAGCGATCGTGCGCGGCGACGACACGTTCGAGGCGGGTATTCCGGAGAGCTTCAACGTTCTCGTCAAGGAAATGCGCTCGCTGGGCCTCAACGTCGAGCTTGAAAATACCAAGGTCGACGCCGGCCCGCAGAGCCTGCCGGACGCGGCCGAGTAACACGGCACAAAGCAGGCGCGGAGTTCATCGGCGCCTGCCACGGATTTTCCGGCTCACGCCGGCCTTCGCGAGCGGTGGCTCGCAGTCACATGCAAAGGGGTTTTCGAGGACCCCGAAAAGGAGAATGGCATGAACCAAGAGGTCATGAATCTCTTCAACCCGCAGGCGCCTGCGCAGGTGTTCGATTCCATCCGGATTTCGCTGGCGTCGCCTGACAAGATTCTGTCCTGGTCGTTCGGCGAGATCAAGAAGCCGGAGACGATCAACTACCGTACCTTCAAGCCCGAGCGCGACGGTCTGTTCTGCGCGCGCATCTTCGGTCCGATCAAGGACTACGAGTGCCTGTGCGGCAAGTACAAGCGCATGAAGTACAAGGGCGTCATCTGCGAAAAGTGCGGCGTCGAAGTCACGCTGTCGCGCGTGCGCCGCGAGCGCATGGGTCACATCGAGCTCGCCGCTCCGGTTGCCCACATCTGGTTCCTGAAGTCGCTGCCGTCGCGCATCGGCACGCTGCTCGACATGACCCTTAAGGACATCGAGCGCGTTCTCTACTTCGAGAACTACATCGTCACCGAACCCGGCCTCACCGCGCTGAAGGAGCACCAGCTGCTCAGCGAGGAAGAGTACATGATGGCCGTCGACGAATATGGCGAGGACTCGTTCACCGCCATGATCGGCGCCGAGGCCATTCATGACCTTCTGGCCGGCATGGACCTGGAAAAGATCGCGGGCGACCTGCGCTCCGAGCTTGCTTCGACCACGTCGGAACTGAAGCAGAAGAAGTATCTCAAGCGCCTCAAGGTGGTCGAGAACTTCATGGAATCCGGCAATCGTCCGGAATGGATGATCATGAAGGTCGTCCCGGTCATTCCGCCGGATCTGCGCCCGCTGGTTCCGCTGGATGGCGGCCGCTTCGCGACGTCGGATCTGAACGATCTCTATCGCCGCGTCATCAACCGTAACAACCGTCTGAAGCGCCTGATCGAGCTGCGCGCGCCCGGCATCATCGTGCGCAACGAAAAGCGCATGCTGCAGGAAGCCGTCGACGCACTGTTCGACAACGGCCGCCGCGGCCGCGTCATCACCGGCGCCAACAAGCGTCCGCTGAAGTCGCTGTCCGACATGCTGAAGGGCAAGCAGGGCCGCTTCCGCCAGAACCTGCTCGGCAAGCGCGTCGACTATTCCGGCCGTTCGGTCATCGTGACCGGTCCGGAGCTGAAGCTGCACCAGTGCGGCCTGCCGAAGAAGATGGCGCTGGAGCTGTTCAAGCCCTTCATCTACGCCCGCCTCGACGCCAAGGGTTACTCCTCGACCGTCAAGCAGGCGAAGAAGCTGGTCGAGAAGGAGCGTCCGGAAGTCTGGGATATCCTGGACGAGGTCATCCGCGAGCATCCGGTGCTGCTCAACCGCGCACCGACGCTGCACCGCTTGGGCATCCAGGCGTTCGAGCCGACCCTGATCGAAGGCAAGGCGATCCAGCTGCATCCGCTGGTCTGCACGGCCTTCAACGCCGACTTCGACGGCGACCAGATGGCGGTCCACGTTCCGCTGTCGCTGGAAGCGCAGCTCGAAGCCCGCGTGCTGATGATGTCGACCAATAACATCCTGCACCCGGCCTCCGGCGCGCCGATCATCGTGCCGTCGCAGGACATGGTTCTGGGTCTGTATTACCTCTCGATCGTCAACGAGAACGATCCGGGGCAGGGCATGGCGTTCGCCGACATGGGCGAATTGCAGCATGCGCTGGAGACCAAGGCCGTCACCCTGCACGCCAAGATCAAGGGCCGTTTCAGGACCGTCGATGCGGCAGGCAATGTCGTGTCGAAGATCTATGACACCACGCCCGGCCGCATGATCCTCGGCGAACTTCTGCCGAAGAACGTCAACGTGCCGTTCGAGACCGCCAACCAGGAGATGACCAAGAAGAACATCTCCAAGATGATCGACACCGTCTACCGCCACTGCGGTCAGAAAGAGACGGTCATCTTCTGCGATCGCATCATGGCGCTCGGTTTCGCCCATGCCTGCCGCGCCGGCATCTCGTTCGGCAAGGACGACATGCTGATCCCGGACACCAAGGAGAAGCTGGTCGCCGAGACCGAGGCTTTGGCCAAGGAATACGAGCAGCAGTACAATGACGGCCTGATCACCCAGGGCGAGAAGTACAACAAGGTCGTCGACGCCTGGGCCAAGTGCTCGGAAAAGGTCGCCGACGAAATGATGGGCCGCATCAAGGCGGTCGAGTTCGACGCCAACGGCCGTCAAAAGCCGATGAACTCGATCTACATGATGTCGCATTCGGGTGCGCGTGGTTCGCCCACCCAGATGCGTCAGCTCGCCGGCATGCGCGGCCTGATGGCGAAGCCGTCGGGTGAAATCATCGAGACGCCGATCATCTCGAACTTCAAGGAAGGCCTCACCGTTCTGGAGTACTTCAACTCCACGCACGGCGCCCGTAAGGGTCTGGCCGACACCGCTCTGAAGACCGCGAACTCGGGTTATCTGACCCGTCGTCTGGTCGACGTGGCGCAGGACTGCATCGTCAACTCGGTTGATTGCGGCACCGACAAGGGCCTCACCATGCAGCCGATCGTCGATGCCGGCCAGATCGTCGCCTCGATCGGCCAGCGCGTTCTCGGCCGTACGGCCCTGGACGACATCAACCACCCGGTCACCGGCGATACGCTGGTCAAGGCCGGCACGCTGATGGACGAACGCGATGTCGAGCTGATCGAAAAGGCCGGCGTGCAGTCGGTCCGCATCCGCTCGGCGCTGACCTGCGACGTCCGCACCGGCGTCTGCGCGGTCTGCTATGGTCGCGATCTGGCACGCGGTACTCCGGTCAACCAGGGCGAAGCTGTCGGCGTCATCGCCGCGCAGTCGATCGGCGAGCCGGGCACGCAGCTCACCATGCGTACCTTCCACATGGGCGGTACCGCCCAGGTGGTGGACTCCTCCTATCTCGAGGCGTCCTATGAAGGCACGGTGTCGGTGCGCAACCGCGCCGTGGTTCGCAACTCCGACGGCAACCTCGTCGTGATGGGCCGCAACATGGCGATCCTGATCCTCGACGAGACCGGCAAGGAACGCGCCACGCACCGCGTCACCTATGGTTCGCGTATCTTCGTGGACGATGGCGACAAGGTGAAGCGCGGCCAGCGCATCGCCGAGTGGGACCCCTACACCCGTCCGATCCTCACCGAAATCGAGGGTCGCGTGGCGTTCGAGGATCTGGTCGACGGCATTTCCGTTCAGGAAACCGCCGACGAGTCGACCGGCATCACCAAGCGCGAGGTCATCGACTGGCGGTCGACGCCGCGCGGTTCGGACCTCAAGCCGGCGATGGTCGTTCAGGACGCCAAGGGCAAGGTCGGCAAGCTGTCGAAGGGCGGCGACGCCCGCTTCCTGCTCTCGGTCGAGGCGATCCTCTCGGTCGAGCCGGGTGCACATGTGAAGCCGGGCGACGTGCTTGCCCGTATTCCGATGGAAAGCGCCAAGACCAAGGACATCACCGGTGGTCTGCCGCGCGTGGCCGAACTGTTCGAGGCTCGTCGTCCGAAGGATCACGCCATCATCGCCGAGATCGATGGTACGGTCCGCTTCGGCCGCGACTACAAGAACAAGCGCCGCATCATCATCGAGCCGCATGACTCGACGCTGGAGCCGGTCGAATACCTGATCCCGAAGGGCAAGCCGTTCCATCTCCAGGACGGCGACGTCATCGAGAAGGGCGACTACATCCTCGACGGCAATCCGGCGCCGCACGACATTCTGGCGATCAAGGGCGTGGAGGCTCTGGCTTCCTACCTCGTCAACGAGATCCAGGAAGTCTACCGGTTGCAGGGCGTGACGATCAACGACAAGCACATCGAGGTGATCGTTCGTCAGATGCTGCAGAAGGTGGAAATCACCGAGCAGGGCGACTCGACCTACATCCCGGGTGACCATGTCGACGTGATCGAGCTGGACGAGATCAACGAGCGTTTGATTGAGGAAGGCAAGAAGCCTGCGGCCGGCCAGCCGGTGCTGCTCGGCATCACCAAGGCCTCGCTGCAGACGCCGTCCTTCATCTCGGCCGCCTCCTTCCAGGAGACGACCCGCGTGCTGACGGAAGCTGCCGTTGCCGGCAAGACCGACATGCTGCAGGGCCTGAAGGAAAACGTCATCGTCGGCCGTCTGATCCCGGCCGGTACCGGTGGCCAGATGAGCCAGATCCGTCGCATTGCGACGCATCGCGACGAGCTTATCCTCGACGAGCGTCGCAAGACGTCCGGCGCGGAAGTGGCAGAACCGATGCTGACCGAAATGGTCACCGCCGCGCAGTAAGCGACGGTAAAACGACACGGAAAAGGGGCCTTTCGGCCCCTTTTTCTTTTTTGGCGGTGTGCGGCTGGCCAGTGCGCCAGACCGTGGTGTTCAAGCCTCATCTTGGTTATTGATCGGCGGTCAACAGTCGTGTGGGGCCGCCATGAGATGCACCGCATTCGCGTTCAGCATGATCTGCGCTGTTTTTGCCGCGATATTGCCGGCTTTGGCGGCTGCTTGGACGCCCTACGGCAATGCCCGCTACAATTACTGGATCGACGTGCCGCCGGGCTTCTCCGCGATCGAGGAGGCCGAAAACGGCGATGGCGGCACCGCGAAATCGCCGGATGGGCAAGCGGAACTTGCGGTCTGGGGTGGCTATCTGAGCGACCGCGATTTCCCGAACGAGGTGAAGTGGCGCGTCGGGCAGGAGCAGGCGGACGGCTGGTCCGTCACCTATGAACGGCACAAAGCCAAATGGGCGGTCTGGTCGGGCTCAAAGGACGGCCGCATCTTCTTCGAACGGGCGATCCCGGTCTGCGACGGCGCGGCGGCCTATTTCCGTCTCGAATACGACAAGGCCGCGCAGAAGGCGTTCGATCCCATCGTCGCCCGCCTGTCGAAATCGCTGCGCGCCGGCGATTGCTGAAACAACGCAAGAAACGGAATGCGGTGGCGACAGGCACTGGGTAGCCTCGGCCCCATGATGCGCGTTTCGGCTCGGTGAGCCGTCGGCGCCGCCCGAGGAACCCGCCATGGAGGCCACCGTCAAAATGCCTGAACACATGCCCAGGATTTCCGCCGAAAACCGTGTCGCCGGTTACGACTGGACAGCCATCGGCGCCGAGCTCGACAGCTATGGCTGCGCCGTGCTCGAAGGGCTGTTGTTGGGCGACGAATGCGCCGAGATCGCTCGGCTTTACCCGTACGAAGAGCATTTCCGCAGCCACGTCGTCATGGCTCGCCACGGCTTCGGCAAGGGCGAATACCGCTATTTCAGATATCCGCTGCCGGATCTGATCGGCGGCCTGCGTTCGGCGCTCTACCCGCGCCTGTCGGTGGTCGCCAATGCCTGGAATGCACGCATGGGCATCGACCAGCATTATCCCGCCGCGCATGCCGACTATCTCGATCTTTGCCGCGGCGCCGGACAGACGCGGCCGACGCCGCTTCTGCTGCAATATCAGCCCGGCGACTTCAATTGCCTGCATCAGGACCTCTATGGCGATCTGGCTTTTCCCATCCAGGTGGCGGTCCTTCTGTCGGAGCCCGGCCGAGATTTCACCGGCGGCGAGTTCGTGCTGACCGAACAGCGCCCGCGCATGCAAAGCCGCGCCGAAGTGGTGCCGCTCAGGCGCGGCGATGCCGTGGCGTTTGCCGTACACAACCGGCCGGTGCAGGGTACGAAAGGCAACTATCGCGTCAACCTGCGCCACGGCGTCAGCCGCGTCCGTTCAGGGCATCGCCACACGGTCGGCATCATCTTCCATGATGCCCGCTGAACGACATGACGGGCTTCTTTTCCTGTGATCTTCCCGACGCTCCTGACATCAATACGAGCACGGAGCCATTAAGCTGCCGCCGGTTCGGACCAGCCATTGGGGAGATCGTGCGATGACGCGCGGGAACAAGGTTCAAAGCACGCTGACCTCGGCATCGGTCGCCACGCCGATCGGAGCGCTCGTCGTGATCGAGGACGAGACGGACGCACTGTTCATGGTCGAATTCGCCGATTGCGACGACCGCATGGAGCGCTGGCTGCATCACCGGCTGGCGTCGGGCCGTTTTGCGCTGAGGGCAGGCACCGTCTCCAGACGCACGCGCGAGGCCTTCGCGGCCTATTTCGACGGTGGGGTCGGCTCGCTTCGGGACTTGCCCGTTCGGCTCGACGGCACGCCGTTCCAGAACGCGATGTGGACGGCCTTGCGCGACATCCGGCCGGGGGAAACGCTGGCCTATGGCGCTTTCGCGCTGCGGCTTGGCCGCCCGCAGGCGGCCCGCGCCGTCGGCCATGCCAACGGTTCGAACCCGATGTCGATCGTCGTTCCCTGTCATCGCCTGGTTGGCGCGAATGGCGACCTTACCAACTATGGCGGCGGCCTGGAGCGCAAACGCTGGCTCATCGACCATGAGGCGCGCCACGCTGCATCGTAGATTGAAACAGGTTCGAGCGAATGGCCGCTTGGCTACAGAATGCTCGTTACCGCGCGGTCGAGCCTCGTACCTTCCCGATAGAGCAGGCCGACGACAACGGCTGCGGCAATGCCGGTCACGGCACCGCCCGCGACATCGCTGATATAGTGGGTGCCGACATAGACCCGCGAAATGCAGACTGCGGTAGCGATGGCGAGGAAGACGGCGCCCAGCCGCTTCAGCCGGCTCATCAGGAAGCTCGCCGCGATGGCGAAGGATGCGGTTGCATGGTCCGAGGGGAAGGACCAGTCGGCGCTCGGGCTGATGATCAGGTGGCTGACGCCGGCATCATAGGGGCGCATGCGGTGCAGGAAGAGCAGGATGAGCTGGTTGACGCCGAGCCCGATCAGGAAGGCGAGGCCGGCGACGACGGCGGTATGGCGGGCATGTTGCCGCTCGCCGCTGCGCCACCATTGCAACACGACCAATAGGATCAGCGCCGGCACGCCGAATTCGGTCAGCGCCAGCATCACCGCGTCCAGCATGGCGTTTTCGCCCGCCGGTCCGTTGATCCATCCCGTAATAGCCTGGTCCATGCCAGTCCCCCCTTGCCAGCGCACACCGCGGCGAAGGTCGCCGTTCCGGTAGCCTGCTGAAAATCGCAGCCCCGAAAAATCGGGGCGCAGCCATCAAGCAATGGATTCGGGCGAGTTTGCGGCCAAGGCCCGCCTCGTAGGCTTAGTCGAAGAACGGTTCGACGACGTTGCGCTTGCCCAGCATGAAGGCGTCGGCCACGTGCTGCAGCGGCGCGAGGTCGACATCCGAGGTCCGGTCGTGCACCAGTTTGGCGAAGCGGCGGTAGAGCATCGGATATTCGGTTTCCTTCTCGTCCTTGAGAACCTTGCCCTCAACCTCGAGCCTGGTGCCGCCGCCGGACAGCACCATAAAACCCTTGTCGGTCTCCGCCAGGATGTCCCAGCTTTGCGGTCCGGTCTGGCGCCAGTCGAAATCGACGGCTACCGGGGTGCCTTCGCTGGTCCGGAACGAAACCTGGGCGGCGATCGGCGCGTCTCGGTTCTCGGGGAAATCGAGCGTCGCCTCGGTGATGAACATCGGCGGCAGGATATGGGTGGCGATGGAAAGCGCGTTGATGCCGGGATCGAAGACGCCGAAGCCGCCGGCCTGCCATATCCATTCCTGGTTCGGGTGCCAGCGCCGCACGTCTTCCTTCCAGTTGATGGCGGCTGATTTGATCCTCGCCGACGCAAGGAAGCTTCGTGCGGCCTCGACTGCCGGCGCATAACGCGAATGCCAGGAGGCGAACAGCGTCACGCCCTTTTCCGCGGCCAGCGCCTTCAGATGTTCCACCTCGCTCACCGTCGCGCCGGGCGGCTTTTCGAGGAAGACGTGCTTGCCGGCCAGGATCGCCGCGCGCGCGGCGTCGTGGCGAACCTGCGGCGGCATGCACAGCGACACCGCCTCGACCTCGGGCGAGGCCGCCAGAAGCGCCTCGATGCTCTCGAAATTGGGAACGCCGTCCACCTTCCCATGCCGGCTGGCAGCGGCGACGAGCTTGTAGTCGCCGTCTTTTGCCAGGGCCGGCAGATGCTGATCCCGGGCGATCTTGCCGACGCCGACAATGGCGATGTTGATGGGCTGCGCTTTGGTCATCGCCAGCTTTCTTCCAGTTTGAGTTCGAATGGGCCGCCGGCCAGGAAACGCTCGATCGCCGGCTCGAAAGGCGAGGGGTCGATGGCGTTCGCCATCAGCCAGTCGTCGGAATAATAGGTGTTGGCGTAACGCTCGCCCGAATCGCAGATCAGCGTCACCACCGAACCGCTTTGCTTCGCCGCGATCATGCGGGCGGCGTGAAAGCACATGGCCGCGAAATTGGTGCCGGTCGAGCCGCCGACGCGGCGTCCAAGCCGGCGCGACAAAACACGCTTGGCCGCGATCGACACCGCGTCGGGTATGCGCAGCATATGGTCGATGACACCCGGCACGAAGGACGGCTCGACGCGCGGCCGGCCGATGCCCTCGATGCGCGACGGTCGCTCGCAGGAACAGGCGGTATCGTGTGTCGAGTAGCCTTCGAAGAAGGCGGAATATTCGACGTCGGCGACCGACAGCCTCGTCGCATGGCGCTTATAGCGGATGTAGCGGCCGATGGTGGCAGATGTGCCGCCGGTGCCGGCGCCCATCACCACCCAGGAAGGCACCGGGAAGCGCTCCTCGCGCATCTGCTGGAAGATCGATTCGGCGATGTTGTTGTTGCCGCGCCAGTCCGTGGCGCGTTCGGCATGGGTGAACTGGTCCATGAAGTAGCCGCCGAGCCGTTCGGCGAGTTCCGCCGATTCGGCGTAGATGCGCCGGCCGTCGTCGATGAAGTGGCAGTTACCGCCATAATGCTCGATGGCGGCGATCTTCTCGCGCGAGGTCGAGCGCGGCATCACCGCGTAGAAGGGCGTGCCGATCATGCGCGCGAAATAGGCTTCCGAAACGGCGGTGGAGCCGGAAGAGGCCTCGACCACGGCGGTGCCTTCGCGGATCAGGCCGTTGCACAGGGCATAGAGAAAAAGCGAGCGCGCCAGCCGGTGCTTCAGGCTGCCGGTCGGATGCGTGGATTCATCCTTCAGATAAAGGTCGATGCCGGGCAGGGCGGGTACGTCGAGCTTCCACAGATGGGTATCGGCCGAGCGATGCTGGTCCGCCTCGATCGCCGCGATGGCGCGATCCGCCCAATCCCGTGACATCGTCTTGTGACCCTGCTTGCCTCCCATCGCCGGCGTCCGCTCAGATCGGCTCGTCGAAGGTGACGATCGAGACTTCGCCTTCGAGCGCGCCCTGATAGGCGGAGATATGCGGTTCGTCGTCGGGCTCGCCCTGCATCTCGCCGATCTGGTCGAGCTCCGCTTCGGCATAACCTTCGGCGGCGAGTGATTCCAATGCACGCCGCACGGCAGAATCATCGTCGGGCGCGATCAGCATGACGTGGACGCCTTCCGACTTGCCGCCTTTCTTTTTCCAGACCCTGCCGGTGATGATGATGACCGGACGCGGTTCGTCATTGTCGTTTATCGGGTCTTGCAAGGGCTGATTCCTTTGGGATAGGCGTCTCAAGCGGCGCTTTTGCCTGTTTTTGCACGAAGCCGGTCAAGGCGACAGTCGCAAGTGGGTCACTTTCTTCCTCGCGCGCCCAAAAAGGCGCAAGAATATTACATGCGCTGCATGCATGGCTGCCGCGCCCCGGCAAAGGCGGAATTTGTAGGGCTGCGGGGTTGACGGTTTGCCGTGTTGCGAGTAGAAGCCGCCCAGTCTGAACCGATGTGAGGTCAGCTTTTCCGAGGCGTCGCGCCTTGGAGTTTGCCTCAAACAGGGTTCGTTTTACGAGCGAAACGACATTTCCGGCGTGCATGAAGCGGCTTCCGCTTCCTCTGCTTATTGTTCGGGCAAGACCGTAAGCGTGCGGTTTCGGCCCGAATTTGCGTATGGAAACCGCTTGAAACGGCCCTGAACGGGTTTGCGACACGAGATTGAGAACTAGAAGGAAGGTTTAATGCCTACCGTAAACCAGCTGATCCGCAAGCCGCGCCAGGTGCCGGCAACGCGAAACAAGGTCCCTGCAATGCAGCAGAACCCGCAGAAGCGGGGCGTCTGCACGCGCGTCTACACCACCACGCCGAAGAAGCCGAACTCGGCTCTGCGTAAGGTTGCGAAGATTCGCCTGACCAACGGTTTCGAGGTGATCGGCTACATCCCGGGTGAAGGCCATAACCTTCAGGAGCACTCCGTGGTCATGATCCGCGGCGGTCGCGTCAAGGATCTGCCGGGTGTGCGCTACCACGTCATTCGTGGCGTGCTCGACACCCAGGGCGTCAAGAACCGCAAGCAGCGCCGTTCGAAGTACGGCGCCAAGCGTCCGAAGTAAGGTTTTCCGGCTTCGGCGCTTTTTGTTTGTGCGTCGGGCCTGCGAGATTGAGAGACAAGAACCATGTCCCGTCGTCACAGTGCAGATAAGCGTGAGATCAATCCGGACCCGAAGTTCGGCGATCTGGTCGTCACCAAGTTCATGAACGCCGTCATGTATGACGGCAAGAAGTCGATCGCCGAGACCATCGTCTACAGCGCGCTCGACCAGGTGCAGGCCAAGACCAAGCAGGAGCCGATCGGCGTCTTCCATCAGGCGCTCGACAACGTCGCTCCGCACGTCGAAGTGCGTTCGCGCCGCGTCGGTGGTGCTACCTACCAGGTTCCGGTCGACGTTCGTCCGGAGCGCCGTCAGGCGCTCGCCATCCGCTGGCTGATCACCGCTGCCCGCAACCGCAACGAGACGACCATGGTCGACCGCCTGTCGGGCGAGTTGATGGATGCTGCGAACAATCGCGGCACCGCCGTCAAGAAGCGTGAAGACACCCACAAGATGGCTGAAGCCAACCGCGCCTTCGCGCACTACCGCTGGTAAGGCGTGGCGAGAGACTGAGAGGCATCTATCATGGCCCGCGAATATAAAATCGAAGACTACCGTAATTTCGGTATCATGGCGCACATCGACGCCGGCAAGACGACGACGACTGAGCGCGTCCTGTATTACACGGGCAAGTCGCACAAGATCGGCGAAGTCCACGACGGCGCTGCCACCATGGACTGGATGGAGCAGGAGCAGGAACGCGGCATCACCATCACGTCGGCCGCGACCACGACCTTCTGGAAGGGCCGTGACGGCAAGCTGCGCCGCTTCAACATCATCGACACCCCCGGCCACGTCGACTTCACCATCGAAGTCGAGCGTTCGCTGCGCGTGCTCGACGGCGCCATCGCGCTGCTCGACGCCAACGCCGGTGTCGAGCCGCAGACCGAGACGGTCTGGCGCCAGGCCGACAAGTACCACGTGCCGCGCATGATCTTCTGTAACAAGATGGACAAGATCGGCGCCGACTTCTACCGCTCCTACGAGATGATCGGCTCGCGCCTCGGCGCGCAGGCTGTCGTCATGCAGCTGCCGATCGGCGCGGAGACCGAGTTCAAGGGCGTCGTCGACCTGGTCGAGATGAACGCATTGGTCTGGCGCGATGAATCCCTGGGCGCTGCCTGGGATGTCGTCGAGATCCCGGCCGACCTTAAGGAGAAGGCTGAGCAGTTCCGCGAGAAGATGATCGAAGCCGCCGTCGAAATGGACGACGACGCGATGAACAACTATCTCGAAGGCAAGCAGCCGACCAACGACGAGATCCGCGCGCTCATCCGCAAGGGCACCATCGCCGTCAAGTTCTTCCCGATGTTCTGTGGCTCGGCCTTCAAGAACAAGGGTGTGCAGCCGCTGCTCGACGCCGTTGTCGAATACCTGCCGTCGCCGATCGACGTGCCGGCCATCAAGGGCATCGACGCCAAGACCGAGAAGGAAATTGAGCGTCACGCGGACGACAACGAGCCGCTGTCCATGCTCGCCTTCAAGATCATGAACGATCCGTTCGTCGGTTCGCTCACCTTCGCCCGCATCTATTCGGGCAAGCTCTCCAAGGGTGTGTCGCTCGACAACACCGTGAAGGGCAAGAAGGAGCGCATCGGTCGCATGCTGCAGATGCACGCAAACTCGCGCGCCGACATCGACGAGGCTTTCGCCGGCGACATCGTCGCTCTGGCTGGCCTCAAGGAAACCACCACCGGCGACACGCTGTGCGACCCGCTGCACCCGGTGATCCTTGAGCGCATGGAGTTCCCGGATCCGGTCATCCAGATCGCCATCGAGCCGAAGACCAAGGGCGACCAGGAAAAGATGGGCCTCGCGCTGCATCGTCTGGCTGCTGAAGATCCGTCCTTCCGCGTCAAGACCGACGAGGAAAGCGGCCAGACCATCATCGCCGGCATGGGTGAACTTCACCTCGACATCATCGTCGACCGCATGCGCCGCGAGTTCAAGGTCGAGGCCAATGTCGGCGCTCCGCAGGTTGCCTATCGCGAGACGATCACCCGTACTCACGAGCAGGACTACACCCACAAGAAGCAGACCGGTGGTACCGGCCAGTTCGCCCGCGTCAAGCTGGTGTTCGAGCCGAACCCGGAAGGCGAAGAATACGTATTCGAGTCCAAGATCGTCGGCGGTTCGGTTCCGAAGGAATACATCCCCGGCGTCGAGAAGGGCATCGGTTCGGTCATGTCGTCCGGCCCGTTCGCTGGCTTCCCGATGATCGGCGTCAAGGCGACGCTCATCGACGGCGCCTTCCACGACGTCGACTCCTCGGTCCTGGCCTTCGAAATCGCCTCGCGCGCCGCTTTCAGGGAAGCTGCTCCGAAGCTCGGCGTCCAGCTGCTCGAGCCGATCATGAAGGTCGAGGTCGTCACGCCGGAAGACTACGTCGGCAACGTCATCGGCGACCTGAACAGCCGCCGCGGCCAGATCCAGGGTCAGGAGACCCGTGGTGTCGCCGTCGTCGTCAACGCCATGGTGCCGCTGGCCAACATGTTCAAGTACGTCGACTCGCTGCGTTCGATGTCGCAGGGCCGCGCCCAGTACACGATGCAGTTCGACCACTACGAGCCGGTGCCGACCGCGGTCGCCCAGGAAGTTCAGAAGAAGTACGCGTAATTCCTTGGAATTGCGTCCGTAACTAGGTTCAACGCCCTCACGGGCAGGCAGGAAATGGAGACCTCACATGGCAAAAGGTAAATTCGAGCGTACGAAGCCTCATGTGAACATTGGCACGATTGGTCACGTTGACCATGGCAAGACGTCGCTGACGGCGGCGATCACGAAGTATTTTGGCGAATACCGCCCGTACGACCAGATTGACGCGGCTCCGGAAGAGAAGGCGCGCGGCATCACGATCTCGACGGCGCACGTCGAATACGAGACGCCGGCCCGCCACTACGC
>NZ_JBFRGM010000039.1:0-27168 GCF_052115345.1 Mesorhizobium sp. 2RAF21
GGCTCCGACACCACCGGCGGCCAGACYGGCCGCGGCGCCGCCGGCGGCGATCATGCCTCCGGCCGCGAGCCCGGTCCCGACCGCCGCGCCGGCGCCGAGCTGAGGGCCGCCGGACACCAGCCCGTTGGCGATGCCGGGCCCGAAGATGCCAAGTCCGAGCAGCGACAGTGCGGCGAGCACGATCGCCATGGCCTCATCGATAGTCGGATTGGCGCCGCCGAAACCGGCGGTGAACTCGGAGAACAGTGTCGAGCCGATACCGATGATGACGGCGAGCACCAGGACCTTGATGCCCGACGAGATGACGTTGCCGAGCACCCGCTCGGCCATGAAGGCGCTCTTTCCGAACAGGCCGAAGGGGATGAGCACGAAGCCGGCGAGAGTCGTCAGCTTGAATTCGATCAGGGTAACGAAGAGCTGGATGGCGAGGATGAAGAAGGCGAGCAGCACCAGCGCCCAAGCGAGGAACATGCAGGCGATCTGGATGAAGTTCTCGAAGAACGACCAGTAGCCCATCAGGCTGGAGATCGAATCGAGCAGCGGTCGGCCGGCATCGAGCCCGGTCTGCGCGACCTTGCCGGGGCGCAGCAGATCGGCGGTCGTGAAACCGGTGCCGGAGGCCTTCAGGCCGAGGCCGGCGAAGCTCTCGAAGACGATCCGCGCGAGGTTGTTCCAGTTGCCGATGATGTAGGCGAACACGCCGACGAACAGGGTCTTCTTGACCAGGCGCGCCATGATGTCGTCGTCGGCGCCCCAGCTCCAGAACAGGGCGGCGAGCGTTACGTCGATGACGATCAGCGTGGTCGCGATAAACGCGACCTCGCCACTCAAGAGGCCGAAGCCGCTGTCGATGTAGCGGGTGAAGATCTCGAGGAAATGATCGATGACGCCGGTGCCGCCCATGATGCTATCGGGCCTCGTCCAGCTGCGGCGCCATTTCCTTGCGGATCGGATCATCCGGCATGGAGCGAGTTCCGGCCGCGTCGGGCGGCGTCGGCGGAACCTCGGTGGCCGGGGTGGCGCGCACGCCCGGCCGCGCGCCGGGAGCAAGGAACCGCTCGCGGCTTTCCGCCCAGGCGGAGAGGCATGCCGGATCGCGGGGACCGGCTTCGCCGAGGCGCTGGCACCGGATCAGCTCCGCGCGCAGCGGGTCGGCCGCCACCGCGACGGCGGCGCGCGCGAACGCCGCCGCCGGTTCTTCCTCTTTCCGGGTCATCTCGATCGCCGTCGCAGTGACCGCGACAGCGACGAAGACGATGGCCCCGATCCGCGCGAAAAGCTTGCCGTCCATAAGCTCGCCCTCAGTTCCCGCTTGGGAACATCCGGGCGTTGCCGGGCTGATAGCCGACGCCGGGGGTCAGGAACCGTCGGCGCTGCTCGCGGCCCTGTTCGGCAGCCGCCGCGCGTTCGGCTTCCGAGAGCGATTGCGCGCGGCCGTTGGCGGCGACGACGGCGGTGAGATCGGCGAGCTGTTGGGCCTGGAGTGCGAGGAGCTGGTTGCCGGCCTGGGCCGCCTGCAACGCGCCGGTAGCGCCCTGGCTCTGGCCAACCAGCGCGGACAGCTGCGTGCGGTTGGTG
Organism: Mesorhizobium sp. 2RAF21; assembly: GCF_052115345.1. Classification (NCBI taxonomy): domain Bacteria; kingdom Pseudomonadati; phylum Pseudomonadota; class Alphaproteobacteria; order Hyphomicrobiales; family Phyllobacteriaceae; genus Mesorhizobium; species Mesorhizobium sp. 2RAF21. Next base: position 1,579 of record NZ_JBFRGM010000039.1, read on the forward strand.
TCGATGTTGCCGACGACGCCCGCCTGCACCCGCATCGCGTCCTGCAAACCGCCAACCGTGTTCTGCCAGCGCTCGCGGGCCTGGGCGACGAGCTGGGCGTCAGACGCGGAGAGTGAGGCGTTGCCGTAGGTCGACTGGAAGGCGCGGTCGACCTGCTGGACGTCGAAGGCGATGTTTTGCGCCTGATTCAGGAGCTGCTGGGTCCGCTGCACGGACTGTTGAAGCTGCTGCAACGAGGAGTAGGGGAGGCTGGCCAGATTGCGCGCTTGATTGATCAGCGATTGCGCTTCGTTCTGCAGCGAGGTGATCTGGTTGTTGATCTGCTGCAGCGCGCGCGCCGCCTGAAGGACGTTCTGGGCGTAGTTGGTCGGATCGTAGACCACCCACTGCGCAGCGGCCGGGGTGGTGAGGACCGGCGACAACGCGACGGGCACGGCGAAGATGCTGGCGGACAAAAGGGCCGCGCGCGAGCGACGAAGGATCATGGTCGGGTCTCCAGGTTGGTGAGGTCGGGGATCAGGTCGGCGGCCCAGCCGACGCCGCGCAGGCCCAGCCATTCGGCGAGGAAGGCGTCGCGGCCGTGCTCGGCGAGGACGCGCTCGATGGCGGCCTGGTCGGTCTTGGAGGATGCGGCGCATAGCGCCAGCGCGACCTCGCCGAGGCCGAGCTCGAACAGCCGGTTGCCGCGGCGGGACTGGCAGTAATAGTCGCGCTTGGGCATGGCCCGGGCGAGGATCTCGATCTGCCGGTCGTTGAGGCCGAAGCGCCGGTAGATCGCGGTGATCTGCGGCTCGATCGCCCGCTCGTTCGGCAGGAGCAGCCGGGTCTGGCAGCTCTCGATGATGGCGGGCGCGATGGCCGATCCATCGATGTCCGACAGCGACTGCGTGGCGAATACGACGGAGGCGTTCTTCTTCCTCAAGGTCTTCAGCCATTCCCGAAGCTGGCCGGCGAATCCCTCGTCATCGAGCGCCAGCCAGCCTTCGTCGACGATCAGCAAGGTCGGGCTGCCGTCGAGGCGGTCCTCGATGCGGTGGAACAGATAGGGGAGCACCGCTGGCGCCGCGCCGGTGCCGATCAGGCCCTCGGTCTCGAACGCCTGGACGGACGCTTGACCCAGATGCTCGCTCTCGGCGTCGAGCAGGCGACCGTAGGGGCCGCCGACGCAGTAGGGGCGGAGCGCCTGTTTGAGGTCGTTGGACTGCAGGAGGACTGCGAGCCCGGTGATCGTGCGCTCGCCCACCGGCGCGCTGGCCAGCGAGGTCAACGCCGTCCAGAGATGTTCCTTCACCTCGGGCGAGATGGTCACGCCCTCGCGCATGAGGATGGCGACGATCCAGTCGGCGGCCCAGGCGCGCTCGGGCACCTCCTGGATGCGGGCGAGCGGCTGCAGCGACACGCTGTCGGTGGCGCCTTCCGTCAAGCCGCCGCCGAGGTCGTGCCAGTCACCGCCACAAGCAAGCGCAGCCGCACGGATCGAGCCGCCGAAGTCGAAGGCGAAGACCTGCGAACCCGGGTATCGCCGGAACTGCAGCGCCATCAGCGCCAGCAGGACGGACTTGCCGGCGCCGGTCGGGCCAACCACCAGGGTGTGGCCGACGTCGCCGACGTGAAGGGAAAACCGGAACGGGGTGGAGCCTTCGGTCTTGCCGAACAGCAAGGGGGGCGCACCGAAATGCTCGTCCCGTTCCGGCCCCGCCCACACCGCTGACAGGGGAATCATGTGGGCGAGATTGAGGGTGGAGATCGGCGGTTGCCGAACATTGGCGTAGACATGACCCGGCAGGGAGCCGAGCCAGGCATCGACGGCGTTGACCGTCTCAGGCATCGCGGTGAAGTCGCGCCCCTGAATGACCTTCTCGACCAGGCGCAGCTTCTCGGCCGCGACGCGTGGATCAGCGTCCCAGACGGCGACGGTCGCCGTGACATAGGCCTGACCGGCATAATCGGCGCCGAGCTCCTGCAGCGCGAGATCGGCATCCGCCGCCTTGTTGGCTGCGTCGGTGTCAACCAGCACGGAGGCCTCGTTGGTCATCACCTCCTTCAGGATCGCGGCGATCGACTTGCGCTTGGAGAACCATTGCCGCCGGATCTTTGTCAGCAGCTTGGTGGCGTCGGTTTTGTCGAGCAGCACCGCGCGGGTCGACCAGCGATAGGGGAAGGCGAGGCGGTTGAGATCGTGGAGCAGGCCGGGCGTGGTCGCCGTTGGAAAGCCGACGATGGTGAGGACGCGCAGATGCGCCTCGCCGAGCCGCGGCTCGAGGCCGCCGGTCAGCGGCTGGTCCGCCAGCAGCGCGTCGAGATACATCGGCGTCTCGGGCACGCGCACGCGGTGGCGTTTGGTAGAGACGGTCGAATGAAGGTAGGTCAGCGTCTCGCCATCATCGAGCCAGGCGCATTCGGGCATGAAGCTCTCGACGAGCTGGAGCACGCGGTTGGTGCGATCGACGAAGCCGCGCAGCGCCTCCCAGGCGTCAACGCCCTTCTCGGCCTTGCCTTCGTAGAGCCAGCTTTCAGCGCGTGCGGCGTCCTCGGCCGGGGGCAGGAAGACGAAGGTGAGGAAATAGCTCGACTCGAAATGCGAGGCGTCTTCCTCGAAGTCGGCTTTGCGCTCGGCGTCGACCAGCGCGGATGCGGGCTCTGGAAAGCGGCTCGCCGGGTAGGCGCCGACGCTGTGACGCTGGGCCTCGACAAAGATCGCCCACCCGGAGCCCAGGCGGCGGAAGGCGTTGTTGAGCCGGCCGGCGACCGCGACGAGCTCAGCCGGCACCGCGGAATCGAGATCGGGCCCGCGGAAGCGTGCTGTGCGCTGGAAGCTGCCGTCCTTGTTGAGGACAACGCCTTCGCCAACCAGCGCCGCCCAAGGTAGGAAGTCGGCGAGGCGGGTCGAGGTCCGGCGATACTCGGCAAGGTTCATCATGCGGTCGGCCTCAGACGTTCAGGAAGCCGGGGATACGCAGGTGGCGGCGCACCACATCGACGAACTGCGGATCGCGCTTGGCCGCCCAGACGGCGGCAAGGTGCCCGACCGCCCAGAGTCCCAAGCCCACCAGCCAGAGGCGCAATCCGAGGCCAAGCGCCGCCGCCAGCGTGCCATTGAGGATGGCGATCGAGCGCGGCGCGCCGCCAAGCAGGATGTGCTCCGTCAAGGCGCGGTGCACCGGCACGCTGAAGCCAGGCACTTCGCCGGCGCTGTCGGCAAGGCCCGTCATCAAACGAGCGCCCCGCCGCCGAAGGAGAAAAACGACAGGAAGAAGCTCGATGCCGCGAAGGCGATCGAGAGGCCGAAGACGATCTGGATCAGCCGGCGGAAGCCGCCGCTCGTGTCGCCGAAGGCGAGCGTCAGGCCGGTGACGATGATGATGATCACCGCGATGATCTTGGCGACCGGTCCTTCGATGGACTGCAGGATCTGATTGAGCGGTTGCTCCCACGGCATGGACGAGCCGGAGGCGTGGGCGGCCGGCGCGAACGCAACGCTGAAAAGCGCGAGACTGACCGCCGTTGTGAGGCGGCGACGTAGGGCCAAGGACCGGCGGATCATGCGGGATCTCCTGAGGGGGGCTGGGTTGCGGGGGTTACGTGGTAGTCGCCGTCGGGACGGAGGCCCTCGATCCGGGCGAGTTCGGCCAGGCGGCGATTGGACCCGCGGCCGCTCAGCACCGCGACCAGATCGATCGTCTCGGCGATCAGGGCGCGCGGGACGGTGACGACGGCTTCCTGGATGAGCTGCTCGAGGCGGCGTAGCGCGCCTAGCGCGGTGCCGGCGTGGATTGTGCCGACGCCGCCAGGGTGGCCGGTGCCCCAGGCCTTCAAGAGGTCGAGCGCCTCGGACCCGCGCACCTCACCGATGGGGATACGGTCTGGTCGCAGGCGCAGCGACGAGCGGACCAGCTCAGAGAGGGTGGCGACGCCATCCTTGGTGCGCATCGCGACCAGGTTTGGGGCCGCGCATTGCAGCTCGCGCGTGTCCTCGATCAGGACGACGCGGTCGGCGGTCTTTGAGATCTCGGCGAGCAAGGCGTTGGTGAGCGTGGTCTTGCCGGTCGAGGTGCCGCCGGCCACGAGGATGTTGCGCCGATCGGCCACGGCGCGACGAAGGACGTCGGCCTGATCCGCCGACATGATCGCGGACGCGACGTAGTCCTGCAGCGTAAAGACCGCGACGGCGGGCTTGCGGATCGCGAAGGCCGGCGCCGCCACGACGGGGGGCAACAGCCCCTCGAACCGCTCTCCGGTTTCGGGCAGCTCGGCTGAGACGCGTGGTGCGCCGGCATGAACCTCGGCGCCGACGTGATGCGCCACCAGGCGCACGATACGCTCGCCGTCGGCGGCGGACAGGCACTCTCCCGTATCAGACAGCCCCTCGGACAGGCGGTCGATCCAGAGCCGCCCGTCGGGGTTGAGCATCACCTCGACGACTGTGGGGTCTTCCAGGAATCCGGCGATGGCGGGGCCGAGCGCGGTGCGCAACATGCGCGCGCCGCGTAAGCTCGCCTCGGATCGCTGGTGAGAAGCCGCCATGTCGTCCCCGTTCGTGAAGGGACCGCGGACGAGCGGCCCTGGATCGGGGATGAGTAGAAGAGGCAGAAATGTGGGCGCGGCAACAAGGGAATGCGTTCGTAGAACCGTAGCGTAGAAATACAGGTAAAGGGCGGACCTGCGGAATAGCTTGCGATCCTTCGCCGGTCAGCGTGCCCAACTTTGGAGATCGTCCAATGGCGCTAAAGAGATATCTCGAATGTGCTGTAGCTCTCGAACCCCGTACTCAATCACTTCCGCGATCATATCGCAGAGAGCTTCTGGGCACTCGCATGGCCAGGATCGCTTGTAAGAAAGACCGTCTGCCATTGGGTGCGAATACGTCGGAATCGGATAGATCGCGCGCAGTACCAAGCGACCTTACGTCGCCCGCGGACGCGCGACTGACATCCTTCTCAATTTCGAAGTCGACGATGTTGACACCGTGCATGGCCAGGTTGTTGCCGACGGGATCCCTATGCTCCTGTCCTTGCGCGATGAGGACTTCGGCCAGCGCCACTTCATCACTAGCGACCCCAACGGGGGTGCTGATCGACATCATCAAGCCGATCCCGGCCAGCGCGGAGTTCGCAGCCAGCTATGTTACCGGGGATTCGCCGAGGTAGCGAAATCGACCGCAGACAAAGCCTTGCGGACCTCCAGGCTGCCGGGAACGCGACGGAAGCCAATCGAGGCGTTGAGCCGAAGCGCCGCAGTATTGGCGTCGAGGTTCGTTGTCCGCATCGTCGTGATGCCCGACATTTGCGCCGCAGCGATCAGGCGCAGCTTGAGCGCGAGGCCGACATGCCTGCCGCGCCAGTCGGGCAACACGCCAGTGAAGTAGGAATAGATCTCCTGGCCCAAAGCGTGGCCGATGGTGAGGCCGACGGGTCTGCCGTTAAACCCGGCAACAACGACCCATTCCGGTCGCGAGGCCGGAGTCTCGCGCAGTACCGAAAAACAGCGCGCCAACGTCCATGACGGGAGGTCTCGCATGTCGGGCGCATCGGCGATGAGGGTCTGCAACAGCATCGCCACCGCCTTCCACTGCGCCTCACTGGCTCCGGTCATGTCCGAGAGCGTCACCCCCGCGCGCACTGCCGACTGACCGTCGAAGGTCCGAAGGTCGAGCAGACTGTCGCAACGCAGCGCGTGGCGCTGAAACCCGCGTGCCTCGGCCCAGGCCTGCGGACCGGATGCTGCCTCAGGTATCGTGGCGACAAGCCCCCGAAAACCGCGCCCGATGGCTTCGCTCTCCACAAGGCCGAGCATGGTGCTGCCTCTCCCCCGGCCGCGATGATCGGGATCGACAGTGACCTGCACGGCAAGATGATCAGATAGCGCATAGGGCGAGTTGGCGATCTGCCCGAGGGCAACGGCCCGGTCATTGTCGTAACCAAGCCAGCGCAGACGCAGATCGCCCGCCGGCCATCGTGCCTCGCGGTCCAGGAACTCGGGCAGGCTGATCGGCGTGAGCCGAAGCAGGTTCATCAGGCGCAATGCGTCTTCGGCACGATCCATCGTGAAGGGCACGATCCTCACCTTGGCGTCTCCGCAGGTATCTCAACGCCATCGACGAAGATCCGTCCGCTTGGGGCAAGCGCCGCGCGAATTCGCGGCCAGGCGCGAGCGCCGGCCGCGGGATGACGGCCGTCGAGCGCGCCGACGCGGACCGCCACGACAAGATCGAACGGCGCCTCGCCGGGTCCCATCACGAAATCCTCGGCCGCCACCGTTCGGAATGACAGACGGCCGGCAGCGACCTGCTCCTTGGAGCCTGCGATCGCCTGCGCGATGGCCCGGTCTGACCGGTCGATCCCGAGCACATACCCGCTGCCGATCGCCGACGACATGGCGCGCGTCAGCGCTCCGGGACCGCATCCCACCTCGAGCACGCGTATACAGGGCGAGAGAGGCAGGGCTTCGAGGATTGCCTTCAGACGTAGGGACAGCCGTTCAGTCACTTTTCTCCTCCGGACAGGCTCGGTGGCTTCGACGGGTTTGGTGCGACGACGTCGTCCGTGTCGTTTGGTTTCATCATGACCTTCGCTCCGCCGGATGGAAGACACCTTTCCATATGGCTAGGTATCTTGACGAGCACTGTGCCAAGTCAATAGATAGCCATATGGCTAACCTTGATTCGATTTTCCACGGACTCGCTGATCCCACCCGCCGTGCGGTGATCGCCCGGCTGGCAGCCGGCCCCGCGCCTGTCTCTGAGCTTGCCGCGCCGCATGACATGGCGCTGCCGAGCTTCCTCAAGCACCTGAAGGTGCTGGAGGCGGGCGGATGGATTGAATCCGACAAGGCCGGCCGCATCCGCACCTGTCGGCTCAAGGCTGAAACGGCGAAAGCCGCCGAAGGCTGGCTGGGCCAGCAGCGGTCACTTTGGGAGGCGCGTCTCGACCGCCTCGATGCATTTCTAGCGAATCTACCCGGTGAAGGAGAAAATAGTGACGCATGATGCCAAACTCGATCTCGTGCTGGAGCGGACGGTCAGGGCCACACCCGCCCAGCTCTGGCGCGCGTGGACGGAGCCCGACCTGCTCAAGCAATGGTTCGCACCGAAACCTTGGACGGTAGCGCGCGTCGCGATCGACCCCCGCGCCGGGGGAATCTTCTCGGTCGTGATGGCGTCGCCGGACGGCGCCGAAATGGATGAAACGCCAGGCTGCGTGCTGCTGGCAGAGCCTCGGAAGCGTATGGTATGGACCGATGCGGTCGGGCCCGAGTTCCGTCCGAATTCCGAAACCTTCATGACCGCCGACATCACGATGGAGGCGGTGGAAGGCGGCACCCGCTATCGGGCACTGGTGCGCCACAAGTCAGACGCAGACCGTCAGAAGCATGAGGAGATGGGCTTCCATGATGGCTGGGGCACGTGCCTCAACCAGCTCGAAGCCTTGGCCGGAGGGCTCTGATGGCGGGCAACCCGATCAAGCACGGAAGCTTCACCATCGAACGGAATTACTCTGCGCTGCCGGCCAAGGTTTTCGCGGCGTTCGCGCAGGCCGACGCGCGGCGCAAGTGGCTGGTCTTCGCCGACGGCTGGACCATCCATGAGTATCGGCCAGCCGAACCGACCGTGGCAGGCGCCGTTGAGTTCACCCGGTTCAGCCCCCGGGGAGCGGACTTCGTCCTCACGAACGCCACGACCTGGCTGCACGTAGATGAGGGCAACACGCTCATCTACGCCTACCACATGACATTGGAGGGGACGCCGCTGTCCTCTTCGCTCGTCACCATCAGCTTCAACTCCGATGGCGCCGGTACGCGTTTGGAGCTGACCGAACAGGGCGCCTACTTCGACGGCGACATCGCCGGCCGGGAAGCAGGTACGAGAGCGCTCCTCGATGAAGTGGAGAAGGTGCTTTGAAAGGAGGATCGCTGAACAGCCCGACGCAATCAGCGAACGGAGTGGTCGAATGATGCGTGCCAGCGATGAGGTCACGCTGGCCGGGATCATGACCGAAGCGGCGCAGCGTAAGGGGCTGCCCTTGATCGTCGCGGTTGATGGCAGAAGTGGTGTCGGCAAATCGACGTTGGCGAGGACGCTCGCCGAGCGGGTCGAGGCCTGCGTGATCGAGGGCGACGACTTTTATGCGGGCGGGATCGAGCTTCGGGCGGATAGCGCCGTAGCGCGCGCAGCGGCCTGCATCGATTGGACGAGACAACGATCGGTGCTCCAAGGCCTTGCGGCCGGCCGGGAGGCATGTTGGCGCGCCTTCGACTGGGACGCTTTCGATGGACGGCTGCGCGATGAGCCGACGTGGATCGGCCCAAGGCCGATCGTGATCCTGGAAGGGGTCTATGCGGCGCGTCCGGAACTGGCCGACCTGCTCGATCTGCGCGTCGCGCTCTTGGCGCCGGACGATGTGCGCTTGGCGCGGTTGGCCGCTCGGGAAGGAGCGATCGGACCTTGGGAGCGGCAGTGGCATGAAGCTGAGGATTTCTACTTCAAGAGCGTGATGCCCCCTGACGCGTTTGACGTGGCCATTAATCTCACCCCCTGAGCCCGAGCGTCGCAAACCTGGTCGCGTAGCCGAGGTGGTCCCGGCACCGATCAATTGCCGCCTGCAGGAACGTCCTCCGAGATTTCCTGTCGCAGCTTCGGCCCCTTGGCGAGTCGCCGGCCGAGGGCCGCGACGAACGCATCGTAGCGCTCGCCGGCCTGTGCGCGGGCGGCGGCTTGGGCCGGCTCAGGCAAGGGTGGATTGGTCGTGAGCCAGAAGCGCACGAAGACCGCCAGTGTCTCGACCGAGATACCGAGGTCGCGTTCCATGCGCGTCATGCGCCGATCGAGTTGATCGAGCCGCTTCGTCGTGGCCGCCTCCTGCCGCTCGGCGGCGTCGGGAGACAGGAAGGACGCGATGGCCGCCTCCGCGACGAGAGAGCGCGAATGATCCCGGCGCGCGGCATAATCCGCCAGCGCCTTCATGACCTCCCGGTCGAGGTAGACGGACAAGCGCTGTTTTTTCGAGCTTGATGCCATCGCCGCCTCTCACAGCTCCATGCCGTCGTTGGGATCAAGCGACACTTGCCGGGCCACACCCTGCACGAGCCGGTTCATCCGGCTGATCCGGGCGCTGTCGTCTTCGGCGTCATCATCGAGATCTGCCGCAAACTCGTTCTCGATCGGGACCTTCTTCTCGACCGCTTGGGCGTGGCTCAATTCGGGCTGGTGGCGGCGCTCCGATCCCGTCGGATCCTCACCGTCAGTCCCGCCCTGCTCGACGGCTGGTTCGGTTTGCGGTGACCGCGGCAACGGCAAGGCGCTCCAATCGTCGGGATTTGCCTCAGGCGACTTCGCCAAAGAGGGCGGTGGCAGGATGCGCTCCTGGAAGCGCCGGTCCTCGAAATAGCGCGCCTTTTTTGCGCGGATCGGCGGCGTCCCAGCCACCATGACGATCTCATCGGCCGGTGGGAGCTGCATCACCTCGCCGGGGGTGAGCAGCGGCCGCGCCGTCTCCGAGCGCGAGACCATAAGGTGGCCGAGCCAGGGCGAGAGGCGGTGCCCGGCATAGTTCTTCATCGCGCGCATCTCGGTCGCGGTTCCGAGCGCATCGGAAACCCGCTTGGCGGTACGCTCGTCGTTTGTCGCGAAGCTGACCCGGACATGGCAGTTGTCGAGGATCGAGTTGTTCGGCCCGTAAGCCTTCTCGATCTGGTTCAGCGACTGCGCGATCAGGAAGCTCTTCAGGCCGTAGCCGGCCATGAAAGCCAAGGCGCTTTCGAAGAAGTCCAGGCGTCCGAGCGCGGGAAACTCATCGAGCATCAGGAGCAGCCGGTGGCGTCCGCCTTTGGCCTGCAGGTCCTCGGTCAGCCGTCGGCCGACCTGGTTGAGGATCAGGCGGATCAGCGGCTTGGTGCGCGCGATGTCGGAGGGCGGCACCACCAGATAAAGCGTGGTGGGTCGTTTCCCCCCAATGATATCCGTAATGCACCAGTCGCAACGGCGCGTGACTGCGGCGACGACGGGATCGCGGTAGAGGCCGAGGAACGACATCGCGGTAGAGAGCACGCCTGACCGTTCGTTGTCCGATTTGTTGAGCAGCTCGCGCGCGGCGCTGGCGATGACCGGGTGGGGACCGGCCTCGCCGAGATGCGCGGTCTTCATCATGGCGGCCAGTGTCGATTCGATCGGTCGCTTCGGGTCGGAAAGGAAAGCGGCGACACCGGCCAGCGTCTTGTCGGCTTCGGCGTAGAGGACATGGAGGATGGCGCCGACGAGGAGCGCGTGGCTGGTCTTCTCCCAATGGTTCCGTTTCTCCAGGCTCCCTTCCGGATCGACCAGGATGTCGGCGATGTTCTGGACGTCGCGTACCTCCCACTCGCCGCGGCGGACCTCGAGCAGAGGATTGTAAGCGGCCGACTGCGCATTGGTGGGATCGAACAGCAGCACCCGGCCGTGCCGGGCGCGAAAGCCCGCAGTGAGCTGCCAGTTCTCACCCTTGATGTCGTGGACGATCGCGGAGCCCGGCCAGGTCAGAAGCGACGGAACGACGAGGCCGACTCCTTTGCCGGACCGGGTCGGAGCAAAGCAGAGCACATGCTCGGGTCCATCATGACGGAGATAGGCGCGGTCGAGCTTGCCGAGCACTACGCCATCGGGTCCGAGTAACCCGGCGGACCTCACCTCGTCCGGGCGTGCCCATCGCGCCGAGCCGTAGGTCTCGACGTTCTTGGCCTCGCGTGCCCGCCACACCGACATGCCGATCGCGACCGCTATCGAAATGAAGCCACCCGATGCGGCGATATAGGCGCCTTCGACGAAGATCGGCGGCGCATAGGCATCGTAGAAATACCACCACCAGAAGAAGGCCGGTGGGTAGTAGATGGGCCAGCCGAACAGCTCGAACCAGGGTGAGCCGAGCTGCGGCTGGAAGCCGAGCCGCCAAGCCGTCCATTGCGTCGCCGCCCATGTGGTCAGGACCACGATCAGCAAGACGGTGAGGATCTGACCCCATAGGATTTTCGTGGCAGACAAGCAGATTTCCTCGACGGTGACTGCATCGAGGTCAGTGCTTGGCCGGCCAGATTGCAAGACGCGTTTTCGGGGATCGCATTGCCGGCAACCTTGGCGCGCGAATACAGGTCTTGGCGTAGAAAGTTTCATTGTCCGAGACCGGCGCCCGCATGACACCTGACCCCGTATTGCGCTGGGGCAGGCATTTCTCGCCATCGGCCGGTTCGCGATGATCGCCTGGGGCCGGACTTCTAGCCCGTGCCAAAGGCGACGCTACGGATAGGCAGCTTTTGCCATATCGGCGACGGGCGGCTGACTGACTATGCGGGCGAACCCCAAGGTGAGCATTTGAACGGCGCGCTCAGCAGCTGACTCCCTGTGGAGTCCGGAATGTCGGCCTTTGCGACAAGAACCGATTGAACCGGAGGCTAGAAATAAGGCCCGTTGCTCAGGCGCTGGGAGATCCACCATATGTTGCCTGCGGGATCTCTGATGCCCCCTTGCAGATCTCCATAAGGCATGTCGGCCGTATCCATGATCTTGTCGGCGCCAGCTCCCAATGCTTTGTCCATCGCTGCATCGGCATCGTCGACGTAAAGGTAAAAGGCAGCTGAGCTCGCTGGAAAATCCTCGGACGCTTCGCTGATCATGATCGTCGCGGTCTCGAATCTCATCTGGCAATTGGCGATGCGGCCGTCGGGAGCGATGCTTCTACCGATTTCGCGCGCGCCGAATGCGGCCTCGAGGAAGCGTACATAATCCTCGCCTCCATCTACAAAAATGTACGGCGTCACCACCGCGAAACCTTCTGGAACGGGCATGTCACTCTTCCTTTGGGTGCGAAATACGATGTCTAGCTCAGCCTTTAAGGTCAACGCGGAAGCCTACGTTTGGCGGAAACGTCATCACCGCGGTCGAACGCTGGCAGTGTGCCAGCCTGTAGCGACGCCATCCAGGTGGCGGGCACGCTCGTCGGCCAGGCCACGTTGGCCCCCTGTCCAACGATGGGGTCTCGGCTTCCTGTAAACTATTCCAAAACGCAACTCCAACTATAGGCCGAGGCCCCGCTTGCGGCCGAAGCTCCAGTCGACGCCGCCGTCGCCGCGCGAGACGCCGGAAACATGCTGACCGAGCTGCCTTTCCAGCGAGGGGGACCAAGGCACGAGCTGGAAGCCGAGCCCGTCGTCGATCATCGCGAACCGGCCCGAGGCGAGCGTGAAGCGCTGTCGGTAGCTGCCGGCGACATACTCGCCGGCCGCGGCGCGGGTCAGCGGCCGGCCGATTTCGGTCGTCAACTGTTTCGCGAGGGCGTTCAACTCACGCTGGCGGAGCGTCTCGATCAGCCCGGGTCGGAAGCTGACGCCGCGAGCCTGGCGTTCGGCAAGACCTTGCCCGATCAAATGTTCGGCGCGTGCGTCCATCGCGTGGCGAACCTCCGCGCCGAAACCGGCACCGCCGAGCGCGACCGGCTCGCGCGCGATCGCCTGCCGGTCCAGCCAGGTGGCGCCGCTCGCGGTAATCTGTTGTTCGATCGCCAGGTCCGAGCGGACCGCCAACGCGACCCGTCGCTGACCCCGCGCGTCGTCGAATTTGCGGAGTTCGACGATCGAGCCCGGCGCACTGTCGCCGGCGGCGTCGAGGTCGGCGAGTCTGACGTGGTGCGTGCGGCCATCGACGCCGTCGATCACGGCGAAGGCTGTGCCCTTCAGCTCGTCGTCGAGGCCGCGGGCGACCAGCCGGCCGACGACGGGATCGTCGAGGCTCTCGCCGGCCAACACGTAGCTCGCCGTGCCGCGCTCGATGCCGCGCTCCGAAAGCCCACGATGGATGCGCTTGATGATGTCGCCGCGCTCGCCGAGCTCGCGCAGCGTCGCCTCGGCCTTCTCTGATACCGACCACTGGCCGGGGCCGATCTGGTCGGCGAGTCCCAGTGACTCCAGCTTGCGCAGCCGTCCGACCTTGAGGGCATGGAATTCATCGGGCTGGCGGTCTGGATGCGGTGCGAGGTCGATGACGCCGGTCCGGTAGGTGTCGCGGGCGAGCTGGCGATCGAGATTGGTCCAGCGCTCTGCTTCGATCTGGCGTTCGAGCGTGCGGCGGATCTCCTGATCGGTCCGGACGCCGAGCTCCTGGGTGATCAGGTCGCGCGCGCGATCGCGCATGCCTTCCTTGATGTAGTCCCGCGCGATGACAAGATTTTCGCCGTCGTCGCGCACGCCGCGGAGGATCAGGTGGACGTGCGGATGTTCGGTATTCCAGTGCGCGACGCCGACCCAGTCGAGCCCGGTCCCGAGATCCTTCTCCATCTGGCCGACGAGCTCGCGAGTAAAGCCTTTGAGGTCGGACATCTCGACGGCGTCGTCGGGCGAGACGATGAAGCGGAAATGATGGCGGTCCTCCTCGCACCGTGCCGAGAAGGCCTTGGGATCGGCGTCGTCGATTTCGGGGCCGAACAGCCGGGCCTTCTCTCCATCCCGGGTGACGCCTTCGCGGCGCAGATAGCTCAAGTGGGTGGCGAGCGGCGCGCCTCGTCCCGTGTGGCGCACGACGCGCGCCTTGATCACGGCGCCGCGCGACCGGGCGGTGATGAAGCGATTGGCCTGGACCGAGGCGCGCTGGCCGCGGCCGAAGCGCGAGCGATGGCCGGGTCCGATCGCGCCCTTGCGTGAGACCGATCCGCCTGCGCGCTGGGCGGCGGCCAGCGCCTGGGCGATGAAGGGTCGCGCCCGGTGCGCGCTGGTCGAGCGGATGCGGCCCGGCCGGATGCGGAACTCGTCCTCGCCGCTCATTGTGCCCAGTTCGCACATCGCGCGATCGCGCTGATCTGCCGAGGAAAATACCGAAGTCGCAGGCTGCGCCTCTCATGCGCACATCGCGAATTTGCCGCATAAGTCCCTGAAAAAGCACGACCGACCCGAAGCGCACATCGCGCCCCTTTATCCTGCCATCGTGCGGTTGTGTTGCCTGCTTCTCCTCCCGAAGGTCGCCAGAAGACGCCGGGGCACGCTAGACTGCGATATCGGCTTGGTGCGGTCATCGCGGGCCTCGACTATCGGGTCGTGCGACGAACAGGCCGGTGGACTGCGGCGCCATCGCTAGCGTTTCCTGCACTGGAGCGGGCAGCGGAGCCTCGCCCGAACGGCGTTCAGTTTGCGCCGGATCGGCAGCTGTCGTGCTGCCGCTGTGCGCGATGAACAGCGGCGCCCGCGTCCATGCGAGTGGATCGGCGGCCGCCACTATGGCGGGGCCGGCGATCTCTCCGCCGCCAATGACGGGCGCGAGCGCCGCCACATAGGCCCGCGTTTCAGCCGGCAAGGCTCGGCCGCTCGCCAGGTATTCGTCGTAGCGGCCGGGACCCGCATTGTAGGCCGCGAGGAAGCCGGGCGAGCCGTAGCGGTCGTGCATCTCGCGCAGATAGGCGGCCCCCGCCAGGATGTTCTCGCGGGGATCATAGGGGTCGTTCCCGAGCCCGTGACGGGTGCGCAAATCGGCCCATGTCGCGGGCATGATCTGCATCAATCCCATCGCGCCCGCAGGAGAGATCGCGCGCACCTCGCCGGCGCTTTCGACACGCATGACGGCGCGGAGCCAGCTCTCCGGAACGCCGAAGCGCTGCGCCGCTTCGGTGACGAAGGCGGCGAACGGATCGGCTGGAACCGAGCGGACGATCTGCGGCGTCTGGCCGAGTGCGGCTGCGGGCGGGCCGAGCTGGATTAGCAGACCGGAAAGGAGAAGCGGTGAGAGACGCCGGGCGGCGTGTAACCGCCCGGTGTCGGTGGATGGCTCAAGCGAGCGGCGAAACCTCCACATCGGCTCAGTCCTGCTCGTTGCGCTTGGGCGGACGGCTCCAGTTCAGGCCCCAAGCCGATATGTCGTCGCCCGACTGGAACAGGTTGGCGCGCATCGGACGGGCGAGCGTGGGATCGTCGAGCAGCAGCGAGACGTAGTCGCCGGCCTTCTCGCCGGTGCGTTTCCACGCAGCGCCGACCTCCGGGCCGTCCTCATCGCCGAGATGGATGCGGAAGTCCGGCGCATTCTCGGCGTCGGACGGATCGGCCGGGAGGAGGACGAGTGCAGCATCCAGCGTGAGCGTTCGGATGTGGCCGGAATAGCCGGACTTGGTGCGGGTGAATTGACCGATCAGCGCCATGGAAAGGCTCCTTCTGCTGGTGGTGGGGGAGAGGATCGGCGCGCGGTCATCGTGTTGGCGCGCGCCATTCGAAACGGCCGCTGCCGTCTTCGTCGGTCCACACCGGCATCGCGCGGCCGATGATCGTGCCCGTGGGAAGCGGACCGAAGTAGCGGCCGTCGAGGCTGTCCTCGACGGACCAGTTCATGAGGAAGATTTCGCCCGCCGCGATACGGCGGCAGCCCTGCCAGATCGGCAGTTCGCGACCGAGCCGGTCGCGCGCCAGCGCGTCTCCCATCGGCACGCCGTCGACGCTGACCTGCGCGCCGGCGCGGCAAACCCGTTGTCCGGGAAGGCCGGCGACGCGCTTCAGGAGTGGCACGCCGCGGGGCAGATAGCCACGCCCGGCGAGGAAGGACGCGAGCGGTTCCGGGGCGTCCACGGCCACGAGGTCCGTGACCTCAAGACGGGGCGAGCGCTCGATCGCATAGAGCCCGATCGGCGTGCTGCCGGAGGCATTCCAGATCAGCCTCGGCGTGATCGGCAGCACCGACAGCCCGCCGATCAACATAACGGTCAGACCCGTTGTCATGACATAGCCGAGACGGGTCATGGTGCGACGCTCCGGCGCAGGCGGAACGCCAGGTGGCGCGCGGACGTATAGGTCCGCGGCTCCAAACCGGCGGCCAGCCGGTTGTGGACATGTCGCCAGTAATCCGGCGCGGCGTCGGCGGGATCGAGGCCGCGGTGCTCGACGGCGTCGATGGTCTGCAGCACGCGCTCGACCTTTGGCCATCCATCCACCGTCAGCAGGATGTCCGCGCCAGGACGCACCGATGGCAGCGTCTGAAAGGCCTCGGCGTGCTCCACCGCGCGCCCAATGGCGATGTTGGAGAGGATCGTGCCGAAGTCGTTGGCCGCCCACCGGACCAAGGCAAACGTGCTTCCGGGTGGGAAGCTGACGACCCGTCGGCGGCGATCGAGAATCTGTTCACGCGCCTGCCGGCCGAACCGGATCCAGTCCTCCTGCCGCTTCTCGAGCCAGGTCAGCTCGACGTGGGTGAGCGGGTCGGATGCGGCGTCGGCGGAGCTCTTGTCGCGCCTCGCGGGGCTGGCGTCGGGGGCGATCATTGATCACCTCCTTGGTTCTCGGGATACTCACGCGCGAGCAGCGCGCGCAGCATGTCGGCGACGGTTTGCGCACGCTGGAACGCGGCGATCTTGATCCGTCCGCGCAGCTCCGGCGTGACGTCGATGGTTAGCCGGGCCGTGAAGGCGGCGGCATCGCCGCTTCGCGGCCGTTGCGGGTCGCAGGCCTTGATCCAGCTGTCCGGATCAGCGGGACGCTTGGCGAAGGCACGCTTCGACGACCGCTCGGTCACCATGTGATCCTCCCGATTTCGGCGCAGAGGGCGGTGATCTCGCGCGCCGCTCGGCTTTGCCCGTCGACCTCCGAGACGAGCCGTCCGGATTGAGCGGTGTCGGCGAAGGCGACGCGCTGGCCGATGGTGGAAGCCAGCAGCGGCGGATCGTGGTCGGCGAGCGTCTCGGCGGTGTCGCGGGCGATGACGGTGCGCGCGGCGCAGCGGTTGAGCACGAAGCGTGCGGCGAGCTGCGGGCGGTAGATGCGCGCCTCGCCGAGCAGCGACAGCATCTCGGCGGACGCCCAGCCGTCGAACGGCGATGGTTGCACCGGGATCAGGATCAGATCGGCGGCGAGCAAGGCCGATCGCATCAGCCCGGCGACGCGCGGCGGGCCGTCGATGACGATGTGATCGGCGTCCTGCGCCAGCTCGGGCGCTTCACGGTGGAGCGTGTCTCGCGCCAGGCCGACGACGCCGAACAGGCGCGGCAAGCGCTCACGGGCGCGCTGCTGCGACCAATCGAGCGCGGAGCCTTGCGGGTCAGCGTCAATCAGGGTGACGCGCCGACCCTGGCGCGCCCACTCGCCGGCGAGATGCAGAGCGAGCGTTGTCTTGCCCACGCCGCCCTTCTGATTGAGGAGCGCGACGATCATGACGCGCCCCGGAGCAGGGCCTGCCGGTTATCCGCAGGCGTGCAAAACCGCGGTCGCGTTAGAAAGATTCCGAAGGAATCTAGGTTAGATAAGTTACGGGGGCCGCAAGCTACTGAACCGAAGACTGGAATCGACGATTCCGGTCCCCGATAGCACGAGGATCGGGTCCCCGATGGCACGATAGGGGCGGTCCCCAATAGCACGAGACGATTCACAGCTTATCCCCAAGGCGCGTTGTCGGCCGACGGTGGCGCCGCGGCATCCCGAGCGCGTCGGGATCGGTTGCGACGAAGGACAGGATTTCGGGGCCGTCGGCGCACGGCTCGATGCGTAGGCGATAGCCGGGCAGCGGCTGACGGCGGACGATGTCGCGCAGGTCGTAGGCGAAGTGCTTGAGCGGCGAGAGGCTGCCCGACTTGGCGTGGAGGTGCGCGAAGTCGAAGCTCCAGCCGTGTTCCTGGCGGCCGCCATGCTTGCGGACGAGCCTGTAGAGCCAGCGCTCAAGGCCTCCGGTGAGGCCGAAATAGGCGCGGTCGATGGTCAGCACGAGCGCGTCGTCGAGCACCGCGGCGTAGAACCAGTCGGGCACGATCAGTTCGAGGCCGAGGGGCCGCCCGCGCGCGTCGGCCTTCTCCTTCCACTCGTTGATCCAGGAGAAGCGGTGCATCCGCCGCTCGCTGGGCTGGCGGATCGAAGTTGCGATCGTGGTCGACTGCAGCCGGTCGAGGGCCGCCTTCAGCCGGTCATAGTCGCGCAGAGACACGCCGCGACCGATGAAGTTCAAGATCCCGTAGGGCGTCGTGCCCATCAGCCGTGACGGCCGCAAGCCGGTGTCGCGCGCCTCGACGATCTGGCTCGCGGCCCAGATCAGCACGTCGGCGTCCCAGATGGTTGCCATGCCGTGCTCCGGCACGGCTTCGACCCGGATGACAACGGGGCCCGCCTTGAAGTTGATCGGCGCCAGGCGCTTCGACTTGGCGAGCGAGAAGAACGGATAGGCCATGAGGTCTTGGGTATCCCTGGGTGCGAGGTCGCCGGGCAGCGCCCGGAAGAGATCGAGCTGCTCGCGTTCGTGGCGTGGACGAGGCGGCGACATCCGGGGATGTTTCAGCGGGCCTGACGACTGGCGCGGACCAACGCCGCGGGTTCATGGCGCTTGGCGGGGAGGACGCTCCCGCGCGGGTCGGACGTGGAGGTGACGGCGCCGCGATCGGCCCAGGCCTGCAGGTCGTCGACCGCGTAAACGACACGGCCGCCGAGCTTGCGGTAGGCGGGGCCGGTGCCGTAGGTCCGGTGCTTTTCCAGGGTGCGGCCGGACAGACCGAGAAATCGCGCGGCTTCGGGTGTGCGGAGATAGCGCGGCGGCAAGCCGGCTGCGTTGGCGGACATGATCGAGCCTCCGGGTCGTTCGTTGAGGCCGCTGGCGAGCAGCGGCGAGCGAAGGCCACGGTGGCGAAGAGTTGTCGCGCGGGGGGATGGCGAAGATGGGTGGGCTTAAATCGCACCCCTTTTGGTGCGCAGCCTCAGGTACGGCGTCGGCTGCGCAGCAGCTTGCGATAGCCGCCGGCGATCAGCGCGGCGCCGTCCTTGACGAGGTCGATGGTGCTATCTCGGAGGGCGGAGGTCTTCCATGCGGCCGCGCCGACCCGCGACGCACCGTAGATCGCGGCGGCGATCTCGCGATAACTTGCGCCGTTCATGTGCCCGTCAACCGCTTGCAGCATATAACGCAGCCGGCGTCGCTGCTGGGCGGTGAGGCGGCCGTCCGGCGGCACGGACCGTTTGTTGAGGGCGCGCCAGAGTCGCGTCACAGCTTCGATCCGGTCGAGGCCGTCCGCGCCGAGGGGGACGAGCGCCGCGAGGGGCTGGGTGGGAAGGGCAGCGTCGACAAGAAGGAGGCGGACGGCTTTCGGTCCGCGTCCGTAAACCAAGCTGAGCCCGTCGACGCCTGCATGGAAGTCGCCTAGCTCGCGGCCAGAAAGCGATCCTCCATCCAAACCCGGGATCGGTGGAACCGTTGTGACAATGACGCTGCCTGGATCAATCTCCGGCGCCCAGAACACCGTCGTCTCTGTGGCATTGAGGATCGGTGGGACGGGGAAATCGCAACCCCCATCGCAGGCGCACTCCCTCGGTGATGATCTGCAGGTCGGGGGCGGGCCGCTCGGTGTCAGCGTAATCGCGTTGATAATCGCGGTTGCGGCGCAGACATTCCCAGGCGAGGTCCGGGGCAATGAGTTGGTCGAGGAAATCGTAGCCGGGTGAAGTGCGCCACCCGGACGTGTCGGGCGTCATCGGTATCCTCCTGGTCGCACGCGTGCGGGACGGGGAAGAGACGATCCACGGTTGAGCGAGGCGCGGGAAGTCAGCGCGTCGGCAATGGGTGATGCCGCGGCGGCATCGCGCTCAGTGGTGGCCTTCACGGACGAGCTGGCGATAGCCGTGCTCGGTCATCCAGCGCGCGCGCGCCAGGTGGCTGTGGTGAACGCGTTGGGCTCGTTCGGGCTCGCGGTCCGGATCGATGCCGAACAGCAATGCGACCGCCTCCCGCCAATCGGCCCCATCGGTGTCGGCGTCGAGCAGGCGCAAATAGAGCTTCACGTGCGTACGGTCGTAGGGTGTCAGCGCCGGGCTCTCCGGCGGCTGGTCAAGAAACTCTTGCTGGGTCATGCGTTCCCCCCGCCGTGATGAGCGCCGCTGAATCAGCGGTTAACCATATCCACAATTCTGCGACATGCGAGGGGCGATGGGGGGCATCACCCGATGAACGCGCGGCATCACCGCAGGTCCGGCGCACCTCAAGTTGCTGAGCCGATCTTCGCACGGACAAGCATGACTCCTTCACCCTGGTCGGAGGTGAGGAGGACGATGCCGCTTCGTTCCAGGGCCCGACGGACCTGATCGCGCGTGCTTTCAAACACCTCGAGACCGTTGACGGATTCGAGGCGTTTGAGCGCGGTCAAAGAAACCTGGGCCTTGTCAGCGAGCGTCTCCTGGTTCCAACCGAGCAGCGCGCGTGCGGCCCGCGACTGTCGGGCGGTGATCATGCATGATCACCTCCCACCGACACGAACGTGCACGCCAGAACTACGACTTCTCTATTCGGATCAGGCCGCTAACACGGTCCAATCCCATATCCAATCGTCATTTACATACTATAGTTGATAAACTCAAAGTATGTAAATCACGATCCTCCTGCGCATGGATATGCGCAAATTGGTCGGCCGGAGCTCGTCCAACCGGACGGCGAAGGCTGATAGGCATACCCGTGAGGATCATGCTTCTCTTCGTGGTCGGCACAAAGCCGCCACAGGATGGGGTCAGAGGAGCGGCGGAACAATCTAAAATGCGGCATCGCGTTGGTAGGACCGACGCGGCCAAGTCGTATTTGCGAACTCGCCGTCCCTCGTCCCCTCGCGGGGAGCCCTTCGCACCCGGCCTGCGCCCGGCGCGAGATCGTTCAGGCCGTAGCCGCCGCAGGCGGC
Organism: Mesorhizobium sp. 2RAF21; assembly: GCF_052115345.1. Taxonomy (NCBI): domain Bacteria; kingdom Pseudomonadati; phylum Pseudomonadota; class Alphaproteobacteria; order Hyphomicrobiales; family Phyllobacteriaceae; genus Mesorhizobium; species Mesorhizobium sp. 2RAF21. Next base: position 22,197 of record NZ_JBFRGM010000039.1, read on the forward strand.
GTGCCCCAGTCGAACTCCGTACCATCGACCCACATGCGATGTAGGACGACACCAATGCGGCGCGCGAGGGCGACGATTGCTTTCTTGTGCCCGCGGCGCCGCGAGACGTGAGCGGCCCACGCCTTGAGCGCAGACCAGCGTTTGACGCGCGTGAGGAGAACCTGTGCTGCCTCGTAGAGCGCGCTTCGCATCATGGCATCGCCCCACTTGGAGATGCGACCGGTGCGGTCAACTTCACCCGATTGGTACTTTCGTGGCGTTAGGCCGAAATGCGCGCCCACGTCTCGCGATCGAGTGAATCGTGCTGGCACGTCGACAGTGGCGCGGAAGGTCAGTGCGACCACCGGGCCGACGCCGGGAACGGTCATGAGACGGCGCGAGAGTGCATCATCACGTGCAAGCCGGACCAACAGATTATCCAAGCGGCCGAACTCCTCGCGAAGAACCCGACGTGCATTGAGCAACGGATCGGCGATGACATGCAGATCGCTCTCGCTGAGCAATTCGCGGACTCGCGATTCGAACTCGCGTGCTGTGACCTTGCCGAGATGGTAGCCGAAGTTGCGGATGAGACCCCGGATCTCGTTCTCGACATCCTGGAGCTTGTTTCTCAGCAACTGGCGCGCCGTCAGGATTGTGCGTAGCCGCTGGCTGGTCGGCGTCTTGACGTGCACCGGCTTGAATAGACCGACGCGCATCATTTGGGCGATGCCGCGGGCGTCGTGACGATCGGTCTTATTGAGCTGTGCGGAGAGCGCCGCCTTCATATGACGGGTCTCGACGCAAACAACGGGAAGTCCCGCTGCCGCCAATCCCGCAAACAGATGCTGCGAGAGCATTCCGGCCTCGAGGCCGATGCGGGCGAGATGCAGATCGAGACCAAGAAGATGCGCTGAGATGGCGTCAGGGTCGACGTTCAGCTTGCGCTCGTGCGCCACGCGACCCTCGTCGTCGACCACGCACAAGTTCACGGAACGGGCGGATACATCAAGTCCAACGTAGTGCTTTGCTGTCATCACCGGAGTCCTCAGTTGAATGTCCGGTGATTTCTTTAGCGCTTCCGACGCGGCTTTTGGCAACTACGACCTTTCTAGTCGTCCTTCACGACGACAGTCGCAAGCAGGCCGTGCTCAGCCGGCGCAGCACGATAACTTGGCGACATCCTTGCCGAACGACAGCGCCGCGAGCTTCAGACCCTCGACAGTGGTGAGATACGGAAAAATGGTATCCACGAGGTCATCGACCGTGAGGCCCTGTCGGATTGCGATCGCCGCGGTCTGGATGCTGTCGGCGCCTTCCGGCGCAAGGATATGGGCGCCGAGTAGACGGCCGCTGCCGGCGTCGGCCACGAGCTTGATCAGCCCGCGGGTGTCACGAGCGGCAAGCGCGCGTGGCACCTGGTCAAGGCCGATCGTCGAGACACGAACGGTATGACCGGCCGCGCGCGCGGTGGCCTCGGTCAGCCCGACGCTCGCCACCTGGGGATCGGTGAACACGATGGCGGGCATGGCGCTGTTGTCGTAGCGCAGGCTGTCGCCATTGAAGGCGTTCCTGGCGGCGAGCTTGGCGCCGTAGGCAGCCATGTAGACGAACTGGTCGCGGCCGGTGACGTCGCCGGCGGCATAGACGCCAGTCTTGGTCGTGCGCATCCGGTCGTCGACTACGATGCCGCCCTTCGTCGAGACAGTGATCCCGTGCTCGGCCAGCCCAAGGCCTTCGATGTTGGGCGTGCGCCCCGTGGTGATCAGCACCTGATCGGCGTCGATCGCAATATCCTGGCCGTCGCGCGTGACCGTCAGTGACACACCGCCATCAATTTTACGGATCGCGCGGTAAGCGATGCCGGAGACAACGGTGATGCCTTCGTCCTCGAAATACCCCGTGAGCGCCGCGCTGATCTCGGGCTCGGCCTCTGGGAGCAGACGAGACCGGCAGACGAGAGTCACCTTAACGCCTGCACGAGCGAACATCTGCGCGAGCTCCGCGCCGATGTAGCCGCCGCCGATCACGAGAAGCGAGCTCGGCAGCTCCTCGAGCTCGAGCGCCGTTGTGCTGGTGAGATACGGCACGGTCACGAGGCCAGGAATGGCAGGCACTGCCGGCCGCGCGCCGGTCGCGATGATGATCTTGCCAGCGGCAATGCGCGCGCCGTCAACTTCGACACCGCCGTCGAGGAGGCGAGCTGGCCCGTCGCGATAGGCGATGCCGTTATACGCGGGGAGCAGATCGGCGTACTTGGCTTGGCGCAGTTCGGAAACGAGGGCGTCTTTCTGACGAACGGTTCCGCGCCAGTCGATCAGTTCGGCCGCCGCCGTGATGCCGGCAAAACGTGCCGCCACGCGAGCGTTGTGAAGCGTCTCGGCGGCGCGGATCAGGGTCTTTGACGGCACGCAGCCGATATTGACGCAGGTGCCGCCGATGGCGCCGCTGCCGATGAGCGCCACTTGCGCGCCCTGATCGGCGGCCGTGATCGAGGCCGAGAAGCCGGCAGAGCCGGCGCCGATCACGACGAGATCGTAAGCGCCTCCATTGCGACCGTTTGTGCGGAAGGGGCGGTTCGCGACTGATGGGCTGTTCGATTCCGGATCGGCAGGCGGTTGTTGTGTCACACCGAGCCCGGCGAGGCTCGGCCCGAACAGAGCGCGGCCGGCCTCCAGGCCTTCATCGATCGACAGCCGAAAACCTGGCTCGTCGGCGGAACGCTCGCGGCGCCAGGCGGAGAGATGCTCATCCGAGCAGAAAAAGGTGGTCGTCGCGCACAGCGAGTTCGCGGCGCATGCGTCTTCATAGCGAACGCTTTGCCACATGACGGCCGTCTGCGGCTCGACATCGGCCAGCACCCGCCCTCGGTCCCGTGTGGTGATCCGGATTGGCGCGCCGCAATGGCGGCAACTCGAGGCGATCGAGATGTCGCGATCGGTCATGGCGCCGATCCCAAGCGCGTCGACCGCGCACATAGCGTTGAGCGCGCGCCCGTCCAGCGTGACCTCATGGCCCCTGTCTTGGTCGGTGAACGGATAGGCGCCGACGATTCGTTCGCCGTCGAGAACGACCAGGTCGCGCCGGCGGAGCTCGTCGAGCAACGGCGGGACGGCGGCCTCACCGAGACCTGCAAGGTTCGCAATCGCGGCTACGGTCAGCGCTCGCCCGTGTTCGACGTAGAGCTGAAGCAGCGCAACGCGCACGCGATCCGTGGCGGGATCGTAGCCGCTCCAGCGATTGAGCACGTGGCCAGACCCGACCATGGCCAGCAAAGCGTCCCTCACTGCGGGCGACGTGACCGTCGACCAATCCGGGAACGTGACGCCCGGCCGCACCGCATAGCTGGGCAGAGTGTCGGGCGTAGGGATGACAGCTTCGTTTCGGGACGAGGAGGAGGCACAACAATCGTTCACGGCTTCACGCCTTCCTTGTGAATCGTCGTCTCGCAACGGGCGGCCTTTGCGTGGCGACGATGGAATATCCAAGCGATGAGGCCGAAGCTCGCAGCCATCAGCGGAAGCACTACAAGGCCCTTACCGGCTAGCCACGCGCCAAGGCCCGCAAAGGACAGGCCGACGGCAATGAGCGGCGCGGCGCAGCAGATCGCGACCAGGACGGCACCGGCCATGCCTACGCGGATTGCGGTGCGGTCACTCATCTTAGCTGCCCCGCTGCCTCAGATGGGCTGGATAGCCCGCGTTCATGCTGGCGACGGCGATGATGTCGGCGTTCGTCTTTGCGTCGTCGAAGGTCACGGTCGCTGTCTTTGCCTCGAAGGAGACGGTCACATTCGCGACGCCCGGGACTGCCGTCATCGAGGTCTTCACGATGTAAGGGCACGAGGCGCAGGTCATGTTGTCGACGGCAAACGTAACGGTGCGTTCGGCGGCGAACGCGGTCGATGCCGTCATCACCGAGGCGATTAGGGCAAGGACGCTCAAGCTCTTCTTCATGGGATGGTCTCCTCTTGGTGTCAGGCGAGCAGCAGCAGCGGGGCGACATAGTCAAAGGCAAAGGCGGCGATCACGAGCACAGTCGCGATCCAGAGCGCGAGCTGGACGAGACGGCTGGGGATGGGGCGCGCGCACGCGGCGCCAGCGGCGCAGGCGCGCCGCGGCTTCCAGTATACGAGGTAGAAACCGTATCCGAGGAGTCCCGCCGTTCCAGCGACGAAGAGCGGCTTGTACGGCGCGAGCGCCGTAAGGTTGCCGATCCAGGCGCCGCCGATGCCGAGGCTAAACAGGATGAGCGGAATTACGCAGCAGGACGACGCGGCGATCGCGCCGAGAATGCCGCCCAGAGCAACCAGACGCTGCCGTCCAGCCTCGGTCCGCTCCGACGATGCAAGAACTGTCGTGACGGGTGCCATATCTGCCGTTCCGGATCGCGGTGTAACCATGTCCGACCTCTCATTCCTTGCCGAAATCCTCATTGCGGCGTAGGATGCGGTCTGTAGTCACTACAGGGTCAAGGGGTATTTGCGATGCGCGATCACGCTGTAGTGAAGGGCCTGCAGCGAGCCGAACTCGCCCGGCGGACGGGCAGCAATCTGGAGACGGTCCGCTACTACGAGAAGGTCGGGCTGCTGCCTGAGCCGCCGCGCACGACGGCGGGCTACCGCAGCTATGACACGACGCACGAGCGGCGGCTTCGCTTCGTCCTGCGGGCGCGCGAACTCGGCTTCTCGCTGGATGAAATCCGCGAGCTGCTGCGGCTCGTCGATGAACGCGATCAACCTTGCGCGGAGGCGCGCGCCGTCGCTGCTGCCCATCTCGACGACGTGCGAGCGAAGATCGCCGATCTGAAACGGATGGAGCGGGTATTGAAGGACGTGGTCGCACAATGCGCCGACGGCACGCTGCCAGAATGTCCGCTGATAGAGACGTTATTTGGTGAAGCCGCTTGAACGCTTCGCCTATACGCTTTGCGGACTATGGAGCAACTAAAGCCGACCGCTAAACGCTCCGAATACCCCATCTATAATAGTCGT
>NZ_JBFRGM010000040.1:0-19769 GCF_052115345.1 Mesorhizobium sp. 2RAF21
TCCAGCGGGAGGAATGATCGGCCTCGTGATCCAACACCAGCCGCACCGCACGCTCGCGCACCTCAGGGGAAAACTTGTTCGTCGTTTTGCTCGTCATGGCTCCATCCTATTTGGAAGTTGGAGCCTCCGGCAAACCCGGGGCGGTTCAAGGAGTTTCTCGAAGGACTCCACAGCATTGGACCTATCTTCGTTCCGGTGGCCGGTATTATGGCATCTGCGCCTTACCTCTCGGCGTTCGTGCGAGAATACGTCGGTCCGTTGATGCAAGCGGTCGGCGCCGATCCGGCGATCGCCGCTACGAGCGTGATCGCTAATGACATGGGCGGCTACCAGCTCGCCCACGCGCTGGCCACAAGCCCGAATGGATGGGTTGTCGCTACGGTCATCGGCTTCATGGCTGGACCAACCATTGTGTTTTCAATTCCGGTCGGTTTGGCGATGTTGGAAAGAAAAGACCACCGTTACATGGCGCTCGGCGTGATGTACGGCCTCTTGAGCATTCCCGTCGGCGTATTCCTCTCCTGCCTGGCGATACTCGTGTTTCAGCCTCCGATGAGGGCCGAGATAGGCATTACCGGCGCGACTCAGCCCATCTTGCTGGACATGCCGACGGTGTTGGCAAACCTCGCTCCACTTGCGGTTTTCTGCATCTTGCTCGCGATGCTCCTTCGCCTGGCGCCTCGTATCGTCGTGGCGGCATTCCTCCTCTTTGGCCGGATGATGTACGCCGCAATCACCATCGTCCTTGTTCTTTCGGTGGTCCAGTACTTCACCGGATTGCCAGAAAAGATCTTTGGCGGCTGGGGCTTCGATCCGATCATTGCGGATAGCGCCGACCAGTTCCGCGCGTTGGAGATAGCGGGCTACATTGGTATCATGCTCGCTGGCGCGTTTCCGATGGTCTATTTGATCAAGCGGTATCTTTCGGCGCCGATGGAAGCGATCGGCGGACGCATCGGCCTGGGAGCTGCAGGCGCTGCGGGCCTGATTGCGGGCGCAGCGAACATTCTTGCACTTTATCGGCTGATTGCCTCGATGAAGCCGATGGACAAGGTCCTTTGCATCGCATTCGCGGTCTGTGCGGCGTTTTCGTTCGGCGACCACCTCGCCTTTGCGGCGAACTTCCAGCCGGCGCTGATCCCGTTCATCCTCCTAGGCAAGCTTGGCGGCGGCGCAACCGGCTTCCTGCTTGCCAAGACACTAGCCGGCCCTGCGGTCAAGCAGTTGTCCTCTTCGGAGAGCGACGAGCAACCATCCGTGCGTGCCGAGGGTGACGTCGCGACCCAGCAGGCAGCATGACGACTAATTACCCCTCTCAAATACCGGAGAAGACAATGTCTCAAATAAGCCAGTCTCAACTGCTGGGACCAGACGACGGGCCTGCCTTTTCCGTGCATCGCCCCGACGGGGGGAGCCCGATTATCCTTCTTTGTGAACACGCGTCGAACAGCTTGCCAAAAAGCTTGAAGCAATTGGGCGCTTCATCCGAGACGATGTCGAGCCATGCGGCCTGGGATCCCGGAGCCCTCCAAACGGCGCTTAAGATGTCCGAAAAGCTCGATGCGACCTTGGTACAACAGCGCTTCTCGAGGCTTGTATACGACTGCAACCGCCCGCCGACGTCGGCAACGGCCATGCCAGCAAAAAGCGAAGTTCACAGCATTCCGGGGAACGCAAACCTCTCCGCCGCCGAGCGGTTCGCCCGGACCAGCGAAATCTACTGGCCGTTTCATCACGCGGTGTCCGACGTGATCGCACGCCGCGCGTCCGAGGGGCGCGAAGTTGTGATCGTGACAATTCATAGCTTCACGAAAGTGTACAACGGCGCGGTCAGAGACGTTGAACTCGGTATTCTTCACGATGCGGACGCACGCCTCGCCGACCGAATGCTGGATGCAACCAAGGACTCCAAGCAATTCAACACTCAGCGAAATGCTCCTTACGGACCTCAGGACGGCGTCACCCACACGCTACAAATCCACGGCATCGCGACGGGGCTGGAAAACGTAATGATCGAAATCCGGAATGATCTCATAACCGACGATGCCGGACAGCTCGCCATGGCAGAGTATCTATCCAAGGTACTCGAAGCGTCCCTTTAGCACCCTGACGCTCATTGCATGCGGCGCCCCTTACGCGTCGCATGCGTCTCCAATGCAAAGAGATAACCTCAAAAAGCGCGCCTTAAAGTCACTATTACCATCATATAATGTGGCATTATGTGGATTTGTATTGACATGCGAGGCTTTGGGGTTTTAGCTGCGATTCAACGATCGACACCTCAACACATTCCCTCATCGCTTTTGCTTCGACCAGCACCGCGATCGGGATGCGGCGAGGCTCCGGCGACGCCCAACAAAATCTCGAGGGAACCCCATGGAATTTTCAGACGTCAAAGATGCTGCGGGCTTGAAGCAGTTGCTGCAGGAGCGGCCCTATAGGCACATCAAGGTCGGCGTGTTCGACATCGACGGCGTGCTGCGCGGAAAGTACATGTCGCCTGACAAGTTCCTTTCTTCCATCGAAAATGGGTTCGGATTTTGCGACGTCGTTCTCGGATGGGATTCGAGCGACCAACTCTACGACAACACGAAGCTCACCGGTTGGCATACCGGCTATGGTGACGCGCAGGTCAGGATCCTCCCCGAAACTGCACGGGAAATACCCTTCGAGCCCGACACCCTCTTCGTATTGGGCGAGTTCGCGGGCAAACTTGAACCGCTCTGCCCCCGCGGCGTTCTCAAACGTGTATTGAAAAAGGCCGAAGAACTAGGCTTTCAAGCCAAGGCGGCATGCGAGTTCGAATTCCTTGTCGTCGAAGAAACGGCAAAGTCCCTTTCCGACAAGCGTTACCGCAACTTATCGCCGCTCGGCGTCGGAAACTTCGGCTATTCCGTTATCCGCAATTCAGTCAACACACCATTCTATCATGGCATGCTGGATCTCTTCGAGGACATGCGCATCCCAATCGAGGGACTCCACGAAGAGACCGGTCCGGGAGCGCTTGAAGCAGCGATCGGCGTAGACGACGCCCTGTCCGCCGCGGACAAGGGAAACCTCTTCAAGACTTTTGCCAAGATCTTCGCGCAGCGGAACGGCCTTTTCACAAGCTTCATGGCCAAGTGGGACAGCTCGTTCCCAGGTCAGGGCGGGCACGTCCACGTATCGCTCGTCGACAAGAACGGCAAAGGTGTATTCCACGACCCCAGTGCGGATCGTGCCATCAGCGAGACCATGTTGCACTTCATCGGCGGCCTCCAGAGACTGGCGCCCGCCCTCGCAGCATTCGCCGCGCCAACGGTCAACTCATACCGACGGCTCGTGCCGGGGTACTGGGCTCCGACGGCGGCGACCTGGGGCGTGGACAACCGGACCGTCGCAATTCGCGCGATCACCGGAAGCTCGAAGTCGCAGCGCGTCGAATTCAGAATTCCCGGCGCGGACACCAATTCGTATCTGACGTTGGCGGCCGCACTTGGCGCAGGCCTCTGGGGCATCGAAAACCGCATCAAGCCGGAGACGGAGCTTTCGGGCAACGCATACCAGATCCCCACCCCGGAGCATCAGCAACTCCCGCGGACGCTGACCGACGCGGCTGCGGCGCTCAACAATTCCGAGGAGGCGAAGGAGATCTTTGGAAAGACTTTCGTCGAGCATTATGCAGCAACCCGCGACTGGGAAGACCGCGAGTTCCGGAAGCAAGTCACCGACTGGGAGCTTTCCCGCTACTTCGAAATTATCTGAGGACCATGAAATGACCGATACCCAGCGCACTATTTCCCCTGTCGACGGGACAGTCGTCGTCGAACGAAAATATGCTGCCTCGCAGGAAATCAACGCTGTCTTGGACGCTGCCGTTTGGGCGCAAAAATCGTGGAAGGCTACAACTCTAGCTGAACGAGTTGAGATCTGCGAGAGGTTCGCCCAGTATCTGCTCGATCATCAGGAAGAAATAGCGCTCGACATCACGCGTCAGATGGGCCGTCCTATTTCCCAAACGCCAGGTGAAGTACGTGGTTGCGTGGATCGCGCGCGTACCATGATCGAGCTCGCACCTGAAGGGCTCGCCGACGTCCGCCCAAAGGCGCGCGACGGCTTTGACCGATTCATCCGGCGCGCTCCCGTCGGTGTCGTTTACGTGATTGCACCTTGGAACTATCCTCTTCTCACCGCAATCAACACGATCGTTCCTGCAATCTTGGCAGGCAACGCGGTCGTCCTCAAGCATGCGGCCCAGACGCCTCTCTGCGGCGACGCTTTCGCCAAGGCGTTCGAAAGCGCCGGTCTTCCGAAAAACGTGTTTCAGGCGCTGGTGGTTGACCACGCCGACGCGGAGCGCATCGTCGGTGATCGACGGATCAACCATGTTGCCTTTACCGGTTCGGTTCGCACTGGCCACCTCGTCCAGAAAGCAGCGGCCGAAAGGTTCATCAGCGTGGGCCTTGAACTCGGAGGCAAGGACCCAGCATACGTCCGCGCTGACGCCGACATCGCGTTTGCAGCGGAGAATCTGGTCGACGGCGCGTTCTTCAACAGCGGCCAGTCGTGCTGCGGGATCGAACGAATCTACGTTCACGCAAGCGTCTACGACAAGTTCGTGGAACGCGCGGTGGAAATCGCGAAGGAATACAGGCTGGGCGACCCCATGGATCCGAGCACAAATCTCGGGCCTGTTGTCAGCGCTTCCGCCGCCAAGTTCATTCGCGGACAGGTCGATGACGCTATTGCCAAGGGCGCGAAGGATCTCGTTCCCATTACGACCTTCGAGAAGGATCGCCCTGAGAGCGCTTTCGTGTCGCCTCGAATCCTTTCCAATGTCGACCACGGCATGCGCCTCATGACAGAGGAAACCTTTGGACCTGTCGTTGGCATCATGCGCGTGGGAACCGACGAAGAGGCTGTCAATCTCATGAACGATAGCGACTTCGGCCTCACGGCATCGATCTGGACGAGCGACGTTGCGGCGGCCGAAGACCTGGCTGACAAGATCGAGACCGGCACCGTGTTCCTGAACCGCTGCGACCATCTCGATCCTTCGCTTGCTTGGACGGGAGTGAAAGACAGCGGTCGTGGCGTAACCCTGAGCGTGCTCGGGTTCGATCATCTGACGCGTCCGAAGTCGCATCATTTCCGGCTAAACACTGAATAGAATTCTTCCCTCACGTCCGCGCCAGGGAACAACCACAACACGTCCTGAAGGAGACAACATGCTTCAGATACTTCCCAAGTCCGAGATCGGCGACAGCGCCGTTGCGGCTGCAGTCGCACGCGAACTCGACCGCCAGCGTTTTCAGATTGAACTGATTGCGTCGGAGAACATCGTCTCGCCTAACGTCCTCGCCGCACAGGGATCGGTGCTCACCAATAAGTACGCCGAAGGCTATCCCGGCAAGCGCTACTACGGCGGTTGCGAATTCGTAGACGAGGTAGAGACCCTCGCGATCGACCGTGCAAAGGAACTCTTCGGCGCCTCGTTCGTGAACGTCCAGCCTCACTCCGGCGCCCAGGCCAACCAGGCGGTCTTCCTAGCTCTCCTGACACCTGGTGATCGCGTAATGGGGATGTCGCTCGCCCACGGGGGACATCTGACGCACGGCTCGCCCGTAACGATGTCTGGAAAATGGTTCGACATCGTCAGCTACGAGGTTCGTGAAACTGATCAGCAGATCGATTACGAAAGCCTTCGTGCGCGTGCGCTCGAAACCAGGCCCAAGCTGATCGTCGCCGGCGCCTCCGCGTACCCGCGCGCCATCGACTTCGCCGCGTTCCGCACAATTGCGGATGAAGTTGGCGCATACCTGATGGTGGACATGGCGCACTATGCGGGCCTCATCGCTGCCGGTGTCTATCCGGATCCGCTGCCCCACGCGCACATCGTCACGACGACGACGCACAAGACGTTGCGTGGTCCGCGTGGCGGCATGATCCTGACCAATGACGAGGCACTCGCGAAAAAGATCAACTCGGCGGTCTTCCCTGGAAACCAAGGCGGTCCGTTGATGCATGTGATCGCTGCAAAGGCGGTAGCGTTCGGCGAGGCACTGCAGCCGGAGTTCCGTGAATACGCCAAGGACGTCGTCGACAACGCCCGAGCGCTGAGCGAAGTCCTGGTCGCCGGTGGACTCGATATCGTCTCCGGCGGAACGGATTGCCACATGGTACTCGTGGACCTGAGACCGAAGGGCGTGAAGGGCCGTGATGCGGAATACGCGCTTGAGCGGGCCGGGCTCACCTGCAACAAAAACGCCATTCCGTTCGACCCGGAGAAGCCGGCGATCACCTCGGGCGTGAGGCTTGGGACGTCAGCCGGGACGACCCGCGGCTTCAAGGTCGCTGAGTTCAAGAAAGTCGGCGAACTCATCCTTCAGGTCATAGAAGCGCTTGCGACGAAGGGGAGCGAAGGCGACCCGACGGTTGAACAGGCTGTCTTGAAGGAAGTGCAGGTACTCTGTGAACGCTTCCCGATCTACGGTTAGTGGGAAGGTGCGAAACCATGGCCGGATTTGTAGCGCAACCGGCCATGGGTTGGGGCGATAGTCCATGTTTCTAAGCGTTTTCGACGTTTTCAAGATCGGTGTTGGTCCCTCTTCTTCCCACACGATGGGTCCGATGACCGCCGCCGTGCGATTTCTAGCCGCGATCCGCGACCAGAAAGTGCCGTTTGGAACTCGTATTCGCGTGAAGCTTTACGGATCGCTCGCGTTTACCGGCCGTGGACACGCCACCGATCGCGCAGTGGCACTTGGCTTGCTCGGCTTGCTACCCGCCGACCTGGATATCGACGAAGCCGGATTTCTCCTTGAGGACCTTCAGGACGGTAAGACCCTGCGATCGCCCGGTCTTCCGCCGATCACATTTGATCCGGAGACGGATGTGGTATTCGACTACGGCGATCCGCTTCCCGGCCATGCGAACGGGCTCACGTTCGACTTGTGCGGTCGCGCGGGTGAAACGATCTTTTCAGAAACCTACTATTCCATCGGCGGGGGGTTCGTGGTCACCGCGTCCGAAAAGGCGTTAACGACTAAGGAGTCTTTGGCTGCCAGCGACCGCCCCTTTCCCTTCCACTCAGCGGCTTCCATGCTAGCGATGGCAAGCATTGCAGGCATTTCCGTCGCTCAGATGAAACGTGCGAACGAGCTGGTCTCGGCCACAGCCAGGGATCTCGACGACGGGCTCGACCGCCTTTGGCGCGTCATGGATGACTGCATCGAAAGAGGATTGCGCACCAGCGGCGAATTGCCCGGAGGTCTCAAGGTAAAGCGTCGCGCCAGTGCCATTTATCGCCAGTTGTTGAGCGAACGCGGCTCCAACCAGGCTCATCCACACGTGGTAGCGGACTGGCTGAGCGTCTATGCGATGGCGGTTAACGAGGAAAACGCTGGAGGCGGACGAGTGGTGACCGCGCCCACGAACGGCGCGGCCGGCGTCGTGCCAGCCGTGTTGAAATACTTCATTAGCCATTGTGGCGGCGACGATCGCCAAAAGATTCACGAGTTCCTGCTGACTGCGGCGGCCATCGGCGGACTGATCAAGCATAACGCATCGATTTCTGGCGCCGAGGCCGGCTGTCAAGGCGAGGTCGGGTCCGCTGCGGCGATGGCTGCAGCGGGCCTATGCGCCGTGCTGGGCGGCACCCCCGCGCAGGTCGAGAACGCTGCCGAGATAGCTCTTGAACATCATCTCGGCCTCACCTGCGATCCCGTCGCAGGCCTCGTACAGGTTCCTTGCATCGAGCGGAACGGAATGGGCGCGATGAAAGCCGTTTCGGCCGCGTCGCTGGCCCTTCGCGGCGACGGAACGCACTTCATGCCCCTCGACAACTGCATCCGCGCGATGCGGCAGACCGGCGAAGAAATGAATTCCAAGTTCAAGGAAACCAGCCTGGGAGGTTTGGCGGTAAACCTTCCCGAGTGCTGACATCTACTACAGGGGCCGAGCAAACGGCCGCTGTCGCGCTAAAAAAACCAATATGGAGGTGAACGAAATGACAAACTACGTGCTAAACGTCACGAGCGACGCTAACGTTGGCATCATATCGAAGATTACGGCCATCCTAGCCGGCGCGAACAGCGAAATCATCGATACATCGCAGTTCGTCGACCGCGAATGCGACAAGTCTTTCATGCGGGTGAGCTTCACGTCGACGACCGGCGCGGACGAGAAGATCGTCAGCGATTTGGCGGCGCTCGCGTCCGAAGGAGACATGTCGTACGAACTCCACGACGCCGGTCGGCGCACGAAGGTGCTCCTGATGGTCTCTCGGTTCGGCCACTGCCTGAACGACTTGCTTTATCGCTGGAAGATTGGCGCCCTTCCGATCGACATCGTAGGCGTGGTGTCGAACCATTTCGACTACCAGAAGGTGGTCGTGAACCACGACATACCTTTCTATCATGTCGTAGTGACGAAGGAGAACAAGCCTCGTGCCGAGGCTAGTCTCATGGAAATCGTGGAGACTTCCGGTGCGGAGCTGATTGTGCTCGCCCGATACATGCAGGTGCTGTCCGACGAGGTGTGCAAGAAGATGTCAGGCCGCATCATCAACATCCACCATTCCTTCCTTCCGTCCTTCAAGGGTGCCAATCCCTACAAGCAAGCCTTCGAGCGCGGCGTCAAGCTGATCGGCGCGACTGCCCACTATGTCACAGAACACCTCGACGAAGGACCGATCATCGAGCAGGATGTTGCGCGTATCACCCACGCCCAGTCCTCCGCCGACTACGTTTCCATCGGTCGCGACGTCGAAAGCCAGGTCCTTGCACGCGCGATCCACGCGCATATTCATCACCGCGTTTTCATGAACGGCAACAAGACGATCGTCTTCCCTGCAAGCCCAGGCTCTTACGTGTCTGAAAGGATGGGTTGAACATGGCGACGATCATTGACGGGAAGGCCGCCGCTGCAATCGTCGTCGAGGAAGTCAAGCGATTGAGCGCCGGTCTTGTAGCAACTGGTAGGAAACCAGGTCTCGCGGTCGTTATCGTCGGGGACGACCCGGCGAGCCACGCATATGTGGCCGCCAAATCCCGTATGGCCAAGGAATGTGGATTTCATTCGGTTCAGGCCACATTGCCCGCCGAAACGTCACAGGAAGAACTCGCCCAACTCGTCGCGCGATTGAACGGCGACCCCTCGATCGACGGCATTTTGGTCCAGTTGCCGCTTCCGCGCCACCTGAAGTCCGACCCCATCATTCAATCCATCGATCCGTCCAAGGACGTGGATGGCCTCAACGTCGTCAACGCGGGAAAGATCGCGACGGGCGATCTCGACACCGGACTGGTCCCGTGCACTCCTGCCGGAGCCATGGCGTTGGTCAGGCAGATGCACGGACCCGACTTATCAGGCCTTCAGGCCGTGGTCATCGGTCGGTCGAACCTGTTCGGAAAACCGATGGCAACGCTTCTCCTGGCTTCCAACGCCACAGTGACCACTGCACACTCCCGCACGAAGGACATCGCATCGCTCACTCGCAACGCGGATATCGTTGTCGCCGCCGTAGGCTCGACTCGAATGGTTAAAGCGGAGTGGATCAAGCCGGGTGCAACGATCATCGACGTGGGGATCAATCGCATCGTGGAAGCGGATGGGAAGAACCGGATGACTGGAGACGTCGACTTCGAAGATTGCTCCAAGGTCGCCGGAGCGATTACGCCAGTCCCCGGCGGCGTTGGACCCATGACAATAGCGATGCTTATGGCAAATACGGTGAGGGCGGCGTCTCTTCGACGTTAGCTCAAGTTCCACCTCCGGGAGCACTATTAGGTCCGATGGCAGCCGGTAGTGAGAGAAAGTGACCTAACCGGGCATCGATCGACTGTGGTTGAAGCTCCTTTTCCAGCCAGTCACTGATCTCTTCCACCCGTTCGACAAGCTGCACGTGCCTGGCGTCGTCCTCCGCCGTCAGGCCCTTGCTAGCATGTTTTCGTTTAGGCGATCTACCCTGCCCTGCGCCCTCAGACCTTCGAACGAACGGTTTGCTATTTCGCTCAGCCACTCGCGTACCGCTTCGTCGAAGATCCATTTCGCCGCCTGTACCGTCCTGATCACGTCACGATGGGTTACCGTGGTGACCGTGCCGTCGCTGATGATTTTGAATCCGATCGCGTCGAGCAGGCCGTAAATCGCGACCCGCTTGTCAAACAAGGCGAACTGGTAGTTCGCGCCTGCTGAATGTCTGGCGATCTCATTCTGCAGTTGCATTGCCTGCATCTGTCGTTCGAGAAACAGAACCTGCTCGTGCGCGGCATCTGCCTGGCGCGCCGCCGCTCCCACCTGTTCGCTCATCACCCTGCGGGAATGCTGAAGCTCCTGGCCTTGGATCATCGTCGGGAAAAAAGCCAAAGAAACGCTAGCGGCGCGAAAACCCCCGCGAGCATGTCTCCCAGCTCGTTGAGGCAAAGTGCTAACGCATAGAGGCCCGACAGGATCACGCCTGTCGGGCCCCAGCGGCTACTCTTGATTTGTTTGCTTATCGCAGTGGGATTGGCGGTTCGGGTCACGACAGCGTCTCAATGTGTACTGAACACCGTAGCTGACCCGTCTCGAACTTGAAAGCAAGCCGGCCCCCCATTTTGGGGAGCCGCAATGCCATCTATGCCGATGGCGCGAGAAGGCCCGCGGCGCGAAGGAGATTGTTCTGGCGCATAGCGGTCTGAGTTAACAATCCGACGTAGCGCTGAACGATTGCAGTGGTGGCATGCTCACCCGACACGGCGTCGAGCGCGCCTATGATGGAACTGATGCGTTCGGAAACTTCGCGAAGCTCTCCGATAAGACCATCATGTTGCGCGACCGAAAGAAGGTCCTCTCCGGAAACGGTACCAACTCCGTTGGGCTTTTGGGTGCCTCCACAGACATATCCTGCGGGAAGATCCCCCTTGCGGTTGACCACCGTCTTGCGGTGCAGGAGAGCGAGAATTTGATCGACCGCCTGCTTGGCGCCTGCCACTCTGGTCGGGTGATCGGTGTCGGCGGCAGCGTGTGGAAGTAGCTCCAGCTTGGATCCATGCTTCTCGAGGAGCGGCAGGTATGGCTTGAGCGGTCCTGTTGGGCCGGCGTCTCCCTGGAAGATATCGGCGTCTATCGCCGCATGCCGAACCTTTCCGACCGACAGCGCTTGTTCGAGGGCGACGACATCCACAAGTTCGCCGCGATCGTAGTTGATGAGCACGGCTCGGTCATTGAGCGCGTTCAGGACTTTGGCATCGACTACGTCGAAGTTGGAGAACCGGCCAGTGACCTCGTCCTTGCGCCCCAGACCAAGATGTACCGACAACACGTCAGCGCCTTTCGCCGCTTCGATCACGGTCTCTGCAAATTCATATCCTTCTGCCACGACATTGGCCCTATGGGTCGACCGAGCATAAACGACGACGTTCATGTGGAACGCCTTCGCGAGCTTGGCGAATTCCCGGCCAATGTTACCATAGCCGAGAATGGCGACGCGTTTGCCTTCGAGCTTCTCGGTGGGATATTCGGCGAGGTTTTTTCCGGTATCGAAGTCGCCCGAAGAGACCCGCGCGTGCAGTTCGTCCACTGGAAGGTCTGGCATTACCTTCAATAGGGCCTTCATTGCCATCTGAGCGGTGGCGCGGCTGTTGATGCCCGGCGTGTTCATGAGGGCTGCCTCGCCGCCGTCGCCGTTCGGGCCACCCCACGAATTCGAAGCCATGTTCCCTGTACCGGCGCCGATGCGGACGCCACCCAGGCGAAATTTCGACTCCGCGGGAATGAAAGTCGCTGCGGCGACCACCGCATCATAGCGGCCATCGGCAGTCTGCGCCAGAATTTCGTCGGCAGTGCTAAGGTGCGGCTGATAGAAGAAATGCGTCTTTCCGCTTTCGAGCTCCGTCCCCTCGTCGAGCGGACCGGCATGGAGCTGGCCGCCCTTTTCCGCGATATAAGCCGCGGCCTCGCTATAGTCCTGTGTTCCATCTGGCCGCAGGCGCAATCCGACCGGATCAACGACGAGAACGGTGTACGTTTCTCCAGTGCTGTCCTCGGAGGCTCCCGCGTTGCTGGTTGCGAAATTGACGCCCTTCGCATGAAGTTCCTCCTCGAGGACGACGATCTTCGCGCGAAGATAGGCGTAGCTGAGGTTTTCCAGCAGCGCGACGACGTCGGACGGCTCGCGAATGCCGCCGACCCACGCCCGGTAATCCCCTGGCGTTCCAGGAAACGCATTGACGTAACGCGCTGCGTCTAGGCCCTTTTCGTACTCGCCATTTGGATGAGTTAGTCCTTCATAGCCGAGTAGCTGCTTGGACTTTGCAATGATCCTCGCGTGCATCGCCGGATCGGTTACGCCAGCGTCGTTTACCTTCAGCAAGGTCACTGCAGCGCCGCGGCGATCCTTGTCGGGAACCACAAGCGACAGAAGGCTGTTATTTTCCACCCAACGATCAACGACATCCCGGTTTTCCGCCGAGCGCCGATTGAGCTCGGCGACCGGTCCAATCGCCGCCTCCATCTGAAGCAGATTGAATGTCGTTTCCGCGAACGCGAGCGTGCTGAATGTGTTGATGACACCCCCTAGCATCTTGTCCTCGGTCGCGTCGTAGAAAGGGCCCACATCGACAGAGCGCTTGGCGCTCAATGGTTGCTTGGCGTCGATTGGCGGAGCGATCTTGAGCTGGCGGGGAATTGCCCAGGACGGGTTTTGCTGGTTCTGCTCGATAAGGCTCAAAGCCGACGGAGTGAACGAGTTCACGAAGTAGCCGGAGATTCCGCCGATGGCTTTCTGGAAGGGCATGAACAGGCAGCATTTCGCGACCGCGGCGCGCACTAGACTGTGGCCCCACGGCATCGCACCGAGCATCGACGTCGCGTCGAAGACCGCATGCCGGTTTTGCGGGTCGCCATCGAGCCACTTGAGAAGCTCGACGATTTCCTCGGTCTTGTAGGCGTTCGCTCCAGTCGTTTCGTGACCAACTCCGATGAAGATGGATATACCGAGCTGTTCGAGTTCGTTTGCGGTTGGGATCGCGCCCTCGGTCGTAGCAAAATGCAGACGGGTTTCGTCGCCGGCTTTGGCGAACCGATGCATCTCGATAACCTGCGTTGCCCAAGACTGGCGGAAAAAGCCCGCACCACCAGCGAGATCACTTTCTGGACGCGGGGTGTCCATGTAGACCCGCTGGTTCGGGTCGTTGGCGTTCAGAAGGTGCTGCACGGACACGGTGAAGCCGCTATGGCCGCCGCCAAGACCAACCGCGAGCCGATTTTGCTTGGGGAACTCAAAATACCGATGGATGGTGCGCATCATGTCGACCAGCACCTTGTCGGCCGGGTAGCCGCGATGCATGCTCCGGCTCATCTCCGAGGTGGTAAAGCCGCCGATCTCGTGCCCCATGTCGTCGAACTTGCGGTAGTTCGCCTCGAGCCAATGATCAAATTCAAGCCTACGCAGACGCGCGTCGAGCTCGTCCGTCGTCGCGTCTGTGATCGGCCCGACGCCGAAAAACGGATTGGAAGGCGCGGCCGGAGCGCCATTCTCGGTCAGGGCGATCGCTTGAAGCCTCTGCGTTTTCAATTCTTCGGTCATTAGCCTGATCCAATCTGTTCAATTCGGGGCAATCCTAACGTCAGGTCAGGGTCAATCGCAGTCATATCTGCGACATCTTGTTGCCACCACATGCCGATTTTTGTGGTTATTTGTTGCGAATAAGACTATCTTTGGCTGAATTGCCCACATTATCTCAGTTGAATACATACCCAAAATCCAACATTTCCCACAGCCCTTAAGGCCGCCTTGAGGGGGCATTCATCAGGCTGATACTAATAAATGCTCAAAATGCGTGACTTTTGTGCAATAGCGAACAAAATGTGGGATTCGGATCCTTGCAATCCCACAAAGAACCATGAAATATCGACTCAAGCGATTGTGGTTTTCACGGTCCGACCTTCAAAGGGACATAGTAATGTCATTCAAACGACAGACGGATATCTTGCAGGCCGTACGCGATGTCGGGAGCTACAGCATTTCGGAGCTCGCAGACAAGCTTCACGTATCGACCGAGACCATTCGGCGCAATATCAAGCCGCTGATCGACAGTGGAAGCCTCATTAGGTTTCATGGTGGCATCATGGACCCCGATCACGTCGACGAACCGCCATTCCAGCGTCGAATGCAAGTCAACAAGGACGCGAAGCGTAGCGTCGCAGGAATGATCGCCGAAGTCGTTAAGGATGGCGACAGCCTCATCCTCGACAACGGAACCACCACCACCTACGTCGCCGAAGCCCTGTCTCATCATTCCAACCTGACCGTCGTTACCAACTCTGCGGAGATTGCCTGCCGCCTTGCTTCGCGTAACGGAAACAGGGTGTTTATCACGGGCGGAGAACTGAGCGGCGACGACGCTTCAGCCTTTGGACCGTCAACGATCGAGTTCGTCCAGCAGTTCGAGGTCCGTTACGCGTTCATTTCCGTCGGGGGCATCAATAATCGCGGGGAACTCGTAGATTTTCATTTATTCGAGGCTGAATTCAGCCGTGCAGCGATGAAACAGGCACAGGAGACCTGGGTTATCGCGGACCACAGCAAGTTCGGCAGGGCCGCTCCCGTCAAGGTATGTGAGCTTTCTGTCGTCGATACGATCGTATGCGACGACTTGCCTCCTGTTGAGTTTCAACGAAAGTGCCGCGAGGCGGAGGTGCGTCTGCTCACCGCCGCAGACCACCTCACCGAAAAGGCAAGCTGACCATTCATGCCACGAAGCCCCTCAGGGTCTGATAGAAAACCTTGAGCCCTGCCCTCACGGATTCGGGGCTGGCGTCTTCGGCCTCGTTGTGACTTAAGCCGTCGCGCGTCTGCACGAAGAGAAGTGTCGAGGGCACGCTGTGCTGGAGGGCAAGCGCGTCATGACCGGCTACGGTCTTCATAACAGGAAGACGCATCCCCAGATCGGCGGCGGCACTCTTTGCGAACTTAACACCATCCGGGCACAGGCCAACTGGTGGGCGGAGATTGTCGCCTGCCACTTTCAATTCTACACCAAGCGGCAAACACAACTCGGATGCTGCAGCAATGAAACGGTCGCCCAAATCGTTGCAGGCCGGCGCCTCTCTCATTCGGATCTCGAACGTGACGGCCGCCAACGATGGAATGACGTTGGGTGAGTTTGGGAAGACCCGAATTGAGGCGGCGGAAGAATGTATTTCACTTTCGCCGCCGCACAGCTCATGAAACTCGGTGATGCATCGCGCGGCCGCCCTGAGAGCGTCGCGGCGCCGACGGTTTGGGGTCGGTCCAGTATGGGCGGCTTCGCCGATGAACTCCAGGGTAGTCTTCCTTGCGGCCCAAGCACCGTCGACAACCGCGACAAGCCTGCCCGCCCGTTCGAGAACGTCGCCCTGTTCGATATGAAGTTCGAGTGCTCGGACTGGTCTGAGCGACATCCGGCCCCGTCCGAGATATCCAATTCGATCCAACGCCTCTGCTACGGAACATCCGGCGTCGTCGCGGATCCTCAATGCATCGATCATCGTTATCTTGCCGGCAAAGACCGAACTTCCTAGTAAGCTGGGCTGAAATCTTGCACCCTCTTCGTTGGTCCAATTCGCGACCGCGATATTGTGCCGGAAGGATATGCCGTGAGCGTTGCGAAGCAGCGCTCGGACCGCGGTCATCGCCGCCGCGACACCATAGGTTCCATCGAAGCGACCGCCCGTGACCTGGCTGTCGAGATGCGACCCGGCGAGAACGACGGTCTCCGCTCCCGGCGCGGTTTTGACGATGCCCAGCATGTTGCCAATCCCGTCGATGATCGGTTCCACCCCCAGGTCGACCCTGAACCTCGCGGCCAGGAAATCCCTGGCCTCACGGTCGGCATCAGATCCCGCCAATCGACAGACGCCGCCGCGAGGGGTCGAGCCGAACTCTGCGAAATCAGCCATGAGAGATTGGAAGTAAGCAAAGTCGTCGTCTTGCAGCATATGGTGAATAGGCCTGTGAAAAGACCACCGGTGTCGCGGCCAGACACCGGTGGTCGCCTCGCGCCACCTGCAGGGGGCAGGTCCCGCTGGCAATGGTGAGAAGACGGAATTACACCTTGATGCGTTCCATGCGCGGATCGAAGAGCGGTTCCAGATGGACCGAGCATTTCACCCGTTCCCCCGCCACCTCGAGCTCGTAGGAACCCGTTTTCACAAACTCTTCGTCGAGACCCGTCTGCGGCTGGCGGACATAACCCATGCCGATCGACTTTCCGATCGTGTGCCCAAAGCCGCCGCTGCTCAGCCAGCCGACACGCTCACCATTACGGTAGACCGTCTCGCGGCCAAGCAAGATGACCTTGGGATCGTCGACGGTGAAGGTTGCCAGGATACGCTTGAGCTTGCCGTCACGCTGCTTTTCGAGCGCCTCGCGTCCAAGAAACGGAGTGTTCTTCTTCAGCTTCACGGCCCAGCCGAGACCCGCCTCGAGAGGCGTGTAGTCCGGACCGATGTCCGACCCCCAAGCGCGATAGCCCTTTTCGAGACGCATGCTCTCGATTGAGCGATAGCCGCCGTTGATGATGTTGAATTCGGCGCCGGCTTGCATGATCGCGTCGTAGACCGTCGCCCCGAATTCGACCGGGAAGTGAAACTCCCAACCCAGTTCGCCGACGTAGGTGACGCGAAGCGCCATCAGCGGAGCACCCGCCACATGGATCGTTCGGACCTTGCCGAAGGGGAAGCCGGCATGCGAAACGTCATCCTCCGTCAGCTTCTCGATGACCTTACGGGCGTTCGGCCCCATTAGGCTGAGAACGGCGTAGCCAGACGTCACGTCGATCAGGTTCGCGTCCAAGCCCTTTGGAATATGACGACGGATCCAGTCGAAGTCGTGGGTCGCGAAGCCGGTGCCGGTGACGATGTAGAATTGGTTCTCGGCAATGCGCCCGATAGTCAGGTCGCACTCGATGCCACCCTTGCTGTTGAGCATCTGGGTGTAGATCAAGCTGCCGACCGGCTTGGCGACGTCGTTGGCGCAGATCCAGGAGAGCGCCTCCTCGGCGTCCTTGCCGACCATGAGAAACTTCGAGAACGAGCTCTGATCGAAGACGGCGACGGATTCGCGGGTCGCCCTGTGCTCGCGGCCCACCGCGCCGAACCAGTTCGGACGCTGGAACGTGTGCTGGTCGACTGGCTCTTCACCCTCTTGCGCGAACCAGTTCGGGCGCTCCCAGCCGAGCTTCTCTCCGAAGCAAGCGCCCTGCGACTTGAGGCGATCGTAGAGAGGAGAGCGGCGAGCTGGACGCCCGCTTTTGTGCTCTTCGTTCGGCCAGGCGATCGTGTAGTGCTTGCCGTAGGCTTCGAGCGTTCTCTCGCGAACCCAGCCAATATCCTGGGCATTGCGGCCGAACCGGCGAATATCGACCGGCCACAAGTCGTAAGGAGGCTCGCCGCCGGCGACCCAATCCGCAAGCACCTTCCCCGCTCCACCGCCGGAGGCGATGCCGAAAGCGTTAAAGCCTGCGCCAACGAAGAATCCATCCACCTCGGGCGCCTCGCCCAGGATGAAGTTGCCGTCCGGAGTGAAGCTTTCGGGCCCGTTGATAAGCTGCTTGACGCCTGCCGTCTCGAGCGCCGGAACGCGTCCGAGCGCGAGCTCCATGAGCTGCTCGAAATGGCCAAAGTTGGACTCAAGAAGCTGGAACTCGAAGTTGCGCGGCAGCCCCTTGACGGCCCACGGGATCGGATTGGGCTCGTAACCGCCCATGACAAGCCCGCCGACCTCCTCCTTGTAGTAGGTAAGGCGATCGGGGTCGCGTAGCGTCGGGAGATTTGATGCGACCCCTTCAATGCGCTCTGTAACCATGTACTGATGCTCGACCGACACCAGAGGAACATTAACGCCTGCGAGTTTGCCAACCTCGCGCGCCCACTGGCCGGCGCAGTTGATTACATACTCGCACTCGATCCGGCCGCGGTTCGTAACGACCGCCTTCACCCGCCCCTTTTCCACAACGATCTCAGTCACGTCGGTGTCTTCGATGATCCGGGCGCCGTTGCTGCGCGCGCCCTTGGCGAGCGACTGGGTGATATCAGATGGGCTTGCCTGACCGTCGGTCGGCAGGAACGCTGCGCCGATGACGTCGGAGATGTCCATCAGAGGCCAAAGGTCCTGCGCTTCCTTCGGGGTGAGCAGATGCATTTCCAGGCCGAACGACCGCGCGGTGGTTGCCTGACGTTTTACTTCCGTCCAGCGCTCTTCATTACATGCAAGGCGTAGGCCACCGTTCATTTTCCAGCCGGTCGCCAGTCCGGTCTCGGCTTCCAGGGTCTTGTAAAGCTTGACGGACTCGCCAAGCAACTGCGTGATGTTGGCGCTCGAGCGAAGCTGGCCAACCAGACCTGCCGCATGCCACGTGCTGCCCGATGTCAGCTTCTTGCGCTCCAGGAGCACCACGTCAGTCCAGCCAAGCTTGGCCAGATGATACGCCGTCGACGTGCCGATGATACCGCCGCCAATGATGACGGCTCTGGCCTGCGTTGGAAAATTCGTCATTTGGGTTCCCCCGTCTCTCGCGCGTTGCGCATATGGCTTTCTTGTACGGATGCAGCGCTAAGTCGTGCAACATCTTGTGGAGATTGGTGCCCCGTTACGGTTGGAAAGTCAACATGTATCCACATTTTTTGAGCGACAATTGTGCATATACGTGGTTTATGTAGGCAAACCTTTGTACAAACCCACAATAAGCACAATGGAGACGGCAATGCTTTCAAACGGAATGGAAGACTATTCGGAATTCGCGGAGGAATTGGCGGATCTCGCCCGTTCGCTGGCACTTCAGCACTTCAGGAAGACGGTGAAGTTCGAACGCAAGGAGGATGAAAGCCCAGTGACTATCGCGGACAAGGCGATCGAGCGCGCCATGAGGGAAGCAATCGAGCGGCGCTATCCAACGCATGGCGTTTTTGGCGAAGAAACTGGCAAAACGGAAGGCGGCAAGGAGCTGTGGGTTTTGGATCCGATAGACGGCACCAAGAGCTTCCTGACGGGAATGCCGTTATTCGGCGCACTTATCGCGCTTCTGCAAAATGGAGAGCCATCGGTCGGTGTAATCGAAATGCCAGCGCTGGGCGAACGGTGGGTCGGCAAAAAGGGCGGGACAACGCTCAACGGCGATCCAGCAGTCGTAAGCAACTGCAAGGTTCTGGCGGATGCCAGAGTCTACACCTCATCGCCTGATTTCTTCCCTTCGGCGGAAGATTGGGAGCGGTACGATCGAATGAGCCGGTTGGCTGCTATCCGGCGCTTTGGCGGGGATTGCTACCAGTACGCTCTGCTGGCGTCCGGATTCTGCGACCTGGTGGTCGAGGCGTCGCTCATGCCATACGACTTTCTCGCCTTGGTTCCGGTAATTGAAAACGCGGGCGGCCGCATTACCGATTGGGATGGCAAGCCTCTTACAGTTGATTCCGGAGAACA
The DNA here is from genome assembly GCF_052115345.1 of Mesorhizobium sp. 2RAF21. Lineage (NCBI taxonomy): Bacteria > Pseudomonadati > Pseudomonadota > Alphaproteobacteria > Hyphomicrobiales > Phyllobacteriaceae > Mesorhizobium > Mesorhizobium sp. 2RAF21. The sequence continues at coordinate 19,424 of NZ_JBFRGM010000040.1, forward strand.
CGTGGTCGCGGCAGCAAGTCCCTGGCTGCACGATGAAGCGCTCAAGGCGCTAGCGCGCTAACAAAAAAGCGCTCGCGGGATTACCCGCGAGCGCCGCCATCCGACTTCTCTACCTAAGCCGAAAGTCTCGCCATCGCTTTTTCAAGGCGCTGTAGGTAGTCCTCGGTATAGGTTTCGTAGTCGAACGATATTTCGGAGTGAACCGCGCCGGGTTTGCCAGAGGCCGTTTGGTTTAAGTTATGCGGCCATGGCTGGTTCTTCCAGCATGGCGTAGTAGCGTTCCTCGGCTTCGGYTGGCGGGATGTTGCCGATAGGCTCCAGCAGCCGGCGGTGGTTGAACCAGTCG
>NZ_JBFRGM010000041.1:0-21215 GCF_052115345.1 Mesorhizobium sp. 2RAF21
AAACTCAACAGTGTCGACCCGTACGCCTACCTCGCCGACGTCATCACTCGCATCGTTGCAGGCCATCCGCAAAGCCAGCTCGACGACCTGCTGCCCTGGGCCTATGCCCCCGCGCCACTCAAGGCCGTGGCCTGAGAACAGCGGTTACGTTGAAAGCGCGCTGAGCCCATCGTTTCGCCATGCGTCATAAGCCCGCCAGCGGGGCATGGTCATCATGCTTCGGAGCCTGAGCATGCACGGCATGGAGCAGTCCGTCGACCAACGCGCCGAACGGTAACCGCCTGATTGTTACTGCGTGCCTGACATCGTCGTGATGGCTGCGTTGCCGCTACGCCAGTGACCGGTCACAGTATCTGTCGCCGCCAACGCAATCTTTGAGAGTGGCCGCACCAGCAGGCAAACGCTCTGGAAATTTCAGGGGTGGATGGCGATGCCTCGACCTGCGAAGTACCGCCCGAACACGGCGAGATCCATCTTGACGTTTATCTGAGTTTCCGGATCGAGGCCGGACGGATTGTGGAAGACGACATTGGTATCTGACACCGCTGTCACCAGTACGAGATGACCACCTTTTGCTGGCGGGTGGCCATTGGGAGAACGGATCGAACTGTGAACTGACGCAACAAAGAAGTCCGAGGTTTTGACCTGCTCAGGCAGCGTCTCTGCGACGAGGCCTGTTACGATCTTTGCCTCCAGACCGAATTCCTTACCCACGAATTCTACAAAGGGTGCGTAGATCAGCCCCCTGATAACTGTGGTCTCGGGTTCGACGACATAGCCGCCATAAGCAGCACATCTTTTTGCAAGTTCAATCGTTGGCCAAATGATACCTGTGCGAGCTGCAAGGATCATCTTGAGGCAGGCCATACCGCAAATATTCCACGCCCATGCGGTGTATTCGTCTATGGACGATGCCCCAGACGAACGCCAAAGAGGATCTTGCCGCAAGGCAACTTCGACACCCTGGTCCAAGATTTTGGCGGTGAGATCAGGTGTCTCCCACTGGCTGAAATACGGAATCTGCCTCATCGCATCGCGGATATGTCCTAGCAGTTGGAAAGCCTCGCAGCCTACGAAATGTCAACAACCCCAGATTTCCTCGAAAACCCGCAGGAAGTTTTCCCCCAAGACGCCGCGAATCTCAGCTTCACCAAAGCCCCGCGTCCTCAATGAAGATTCCAGGTTGCCGGCTTCGGCGTGACTCGCAATGCGCGACGGAAAGGTCCACGGCGGCATTGGTATGTAGCGCTCGTCGTAGCCGAAGTAGACGTAGTCTTCCTCATTCTCCTCAGCAAAGTCGAAGCCTAATCCGACATGTTGAGGCCCTACGAGATCGGCGATGTACGCAGCATGGTCGATCAGCATGTCAAGTGTTGCGGGTCCATCCTTGGTCAGGAAAAATGGCGCTGCGCAGACGCCAACCACCCCACCCGAAGCTGCGACCGCGCGGATCAAATCGTCGCTGACATTGCGCGGCGTCTCCATCAGTGCCCGCGCATTTGCATGCGATATGATCATTGGACGAGAGGCGACCTCGGTTGCCTCCAAGGCGGTACGCGGTCCTGCGTGGGCGAGATCCACCGCCATCGAAAGCGCTTCCATGCGGCGAATAACTTTACGGCCGAATTTGCTCAAGCCTCCATCGGTGATCTCGAAACAGCCATCGCCGACCCGATTGCGAGCATTGTAGGTCAGCTGCATCACCCGAAGCCCGCAGGCGTGAAAAACGTTGATGAAGTCGAGTTCGTCCTCGATCGCATCGGAGCCCTGGAAGTGCAAAACTATCGCTATCTTGCCGGAGGCCTTCGCTTCCCGGATGTCGGCAACCGATCTGGCGATCTTGATTTTGCGAGCGCCGGAGCGCTCGATCTCAAGCCATTTGGCCACATCTTCCATGGTGGTGCGAAAATCCTCGATCGCTCCTGCCGTTGCGAGTACTGCGTCAAGCCCCCCAGCGATCATATCGGGCAAGCGCTTGTCGACATCTCGCGGGTTGATCATCGGCGCGGCAGCATCGAGCAGTATCGGCGAGAGGTCATTCAGCGTCATCGCGGGTTCTTCCCTTGGTAGGATTCTCAATTGCGTGAGCGGTGTCGCCGCCTTCCGTGCCTGCCGCGAGCCAGCAGCGGCTCGCATAACCGAAGGCGACGGTAAATTTGGGCGGGGCGGCAATTGCGCACCGATCGATTCGCGCCGGGCACCGGGGGTGAAATGCACAACCACTCGGCTTGCGAGCAAGGTCGGGCGGTCGGCCCTCAATCGTTTCCAACCCGTTTGCGAGATGTTTATCGACGCGGGGGACGGCCTTCAGAAGCGCTGCGGTGTAGGGATGGCTGGGATTTCCGAAAACTTCACGCGTCGGACCTTCCTCGACGATACGCCCGGCATACATGACGAGCACTCGTGAGCAGAACTGCGAAACCAGCGCGATGTTGTGGGAGATGAAAATTATAGCCGTTCCCTCGTCGCGATTCATGTTCGCCAGAACGCTGATGATCTGCGCCTGCACCGTGACGTCGAGCGCAGTTGTCGGCTCGTCGGCGATCACGAGCTCAGGGTGATTGGCAGTGCCGATGGCAATACCGACGCGCTGGCGCATGCCGCCGGAATATTCATGCGGATAGCTGCGGGCGCGAGCGGCCGCCTCAGGAATACGGACCGCATGCAGCATGTCGACCGCCTGCCTTCGCGCTTCGCGGCGCGTCACATTATTGTGCGCCTGGATCGCCTCGCCGATCTGCCGGCCGACGGTCATGACCGGGTTCAGCGAGGCCGACGGGTCCTGAAAGATCATCCCGATCTGCCCACCGCGGACCTTGCGCATCTCCCGCTCGGGCAGCGTCAGCAGATCGCGACCAGCGAACAAAATCTTGCCATTTGCGATCCTGCCCGGATGTCTCACGAGGCGTATGAGCGACAGTGCGAGCATCGTTTTGCCGCAGCCGCTTTCGCCGACGATGCCGACGACCTCGCCACGATCGATACCGAACGACACGCCGTCCACGGCCTCCACGATACCGCGCGCACTTGGAATGTGGACACTTAGATCCATCACATCGAGCAGCCTGCCCGAGCTTTGGGGACGTACGAGCATCGCCATGGTTCCTAAAAGGCTTCTGCCGCGACTGGGAGCGGCGCCGCAGCATGAGCAGCGGTTTCGTCTGCGAAGTGGCACGCCGCCTGGTGGGTGTCTGTCGCGACCAGGCGCGGCTCCTGGCTCGTGCAGATCGCCGGATCGCCGAGTTTTTTCCGCAACCAGCAGCGAGGATGGAAGCGACAGCCTCGCGGCATGTTGAGCGGCGAAGGAGGATCGCCCGACGCCAACAGAGGCTCCATAGCGGAATGCACCGGCCCCCCGAGTGTCGGTACGGCGGACAAAAGCGCCACGGTGTAGGGATGACGCGGTGCCGCAAACAGCCGCTCCGCATCAGCAAGTTCCACCACAGTGCCGAGGTACATGACGGCAATTCGGCTCGCCATTTGCCGGACGACCGCCAAATCGTGCGAAATGAAGATGTAGGTGAGCCCAAAGCGGCGCTGCAATTCGATCAGCAAGTTCACGATCTGCGCCTGGATAGACACATCAAGCGCGCTTAGTGGCTCGTCGCAGATAATCAGCTTGGGCGACGCCGCGAGTGCTCGAGCGATGCCGATGCGCTGACGTTGGCCGCCGCTGAAGGCGCGCGGCAAACGCATGCCAGCTTCTGCGCCCAAACCGACCACATCGAGAAGTTCCGCCGCGCGCTGTTTCCGCAAAGCAGTGCTCGCACCGGCGATCAGCAAGGGCTCCGTTACGATCGCCTCAACACTCTGGCGAGGATCAAGGCTGGCATTTGGATCTTGGAATATCATCTGCATGCTTCGGCGGGCATTGCGCAAATCCTTGGACCGCAGCCTGTCGAGCCGTACACCCATGAATTCAACCGAGCCGGAACTCGGCCGCTGCAACATCGCGATTGTGCGGCCAAGAGTGGTTTTGCCGCAACCGCTCTCGCCGACGATGGCCAGTGTCTCGCCAGCCGTAACGTCGAGGTCGATGCCGTCCACGGCGCGAACATTTCTGCCTCGGCCAAAGAACTTGGCTCCGATAGAGAATGAGACACGCAGGTCGCGGATTTTGAGAAGGGCTGCCATCAGACACTCCCATGGCCGCGGAGAGCGGGATCGAACCTGTCGCGCAAGGCGTCGCCGCCAACATTCAGGGCGAGCAGCGAGAACCCGATGGCCAACGCCGGCATCAACAGCAGATGAGGATAAGCTTGGATCGACTTCACGCCTGTAGCAATCATAGTGCCCCAACTCGGCGTCGGTGGGTCGACGCCGACACCAAGGAAGCTCAGCCCTGCCTCCAAAAGAATAGCATTTGGCACCACAAAGCTTGCCGATACCAGGATCACGGGCAGACAGTTTGGCAGGATATGCGCCCGGATGATCCGCCAGTGGCTCGCTCCGGACAGGCGGGCCGACAGCACGTACTCGCTGTGCTTGAGACCCATAACTTGCGAGCGTACCAGGCGCGCCGTCGTGAGCCAGGAAGTGAGACTGAGCGTCAGAAGGACGCCGAGCAGTCCCCCTGAGAGCCGGTACAGGGCGGCCAGCGGTTCCAGCGCGCCAGTTACCTGGCCACTGAGTTGCCCCTTTACCAACGAGGCGATCAGGATTGCAAAGAGCGTGTCGGGGAAGGCGTACATACTGTCGACGAACCGCATGACCAGCCTGTCGGTTCGACCGCCCGCGTAGGCTGATATCGTTCCCACCATCACGCCAAGTGAGACGGCGATCAGTGTTGAGACGACCGCAACGACTAGCGAAACGCGAGCCCCAACAGCCAATCGCGAGACCATGTCGCGGCCAAGCTCGTCCGTGCCCAGCCAGTGAGCCAAGGACGGCAAAGCATTGCGATGCAGCACGTCTTGCTTGTAGGCATCGTAGGGCAGGAGTGGCGCGGCCAGGGCCAGAAGGGCAACAAGCGCCAAAAATGTGAGACTAAGCGCCAAAGCGGGGCTTTGCTGGCACTCGTGCGTCAATGATCGCCATAAACGTGTCGCCATCGACGGCTGGCCCTGTGAACTTGAAGTGTCAGCGACGATGGTCATCCGGCTTGATCCACGCGAACCCGCGGATCGAGCAAGAAATAGCTCACGTCCACGATAAGGTTGAAGACAATGACGAAGACGGCGTAGACCAAGGTGGTCCCGATGATCACTGGATAATCGCGCGCCGCCACGGCGAGGACAAAGTAGCGACCAAAACCCGGGATGCCGGCGATCGACTCCACAAAAAACGAACCAACCAGCACGTAGGACGCATAGGCGCCGACGACAGTCACTATGGGGATGAGGGCGTTGCGGCCCATGTGACGTACGATCACATGAATGGGCCGAATGCCTTTGGCGCGTGCCGTTTGCACAAAGTCCAAGTGCATAACTTCGCGCATGCTGGTGCGAAAATAGCGAATGATTGCAGCCATTGGCGCCAGCGCTAGCGACAGCACTGGGATAATGGCCGAAGCGGTAAAGATGCCTTTGAAACCGAAAGTCGGTAGCCAACCTAGCGCCACGCTGAAGGTGACGATCAGCACCGACGTGATGACGTAGGTCGGCATCGACGTCCCCAGCGTACTTAGCATCCTAATCGCCGCATCGATGTATCTGTGTGTTGTCAGCGCAGCGAGTGCGCCAAGAGGCAGCCCGATGATGATGGCAAGCAGTAGCGCGGCGGCGCCGAGCTTCAGCGAGACGGGCAGAAAAGTGGTGATGATGTCTGCCACAGACCGCGACTGGTCCCGATAGGACGGGCCAAAGTCGCCGCGGAGGGCGCCCGAGAGATAGTCGACATATTGAACGTAGAGCGGCTGATTGAGCCGGAACTTTGCATCGAGCGCTTCCTTGACCGAGGGCTCCATCGGCCTGTTGGAGCCTACGTCCCAAGGCGACCCCGGGGTCACGTGCGCGATCAGAAACACCATCGTATAGACGAGAAGCAGCGTTGGCACCGCCGCCAACACGCGCCTTGCAATATAGGCCAGCATCGATCCACCCATTCCCGACGGTTCTATTCGATATTGGCTTCACCAATATGGTATAAATCCAGAACACCCTCGTGCTGAAGGTTCTTGACGTTTGGCTTGATCAGCCACAGGTCAGTCGGATTGTAGAGGGGGATCATAGGTGCCGCGTCTTCCAGGATCTTGTTGGCGGCCTTGAAGATCTCGATCCGCTTTGCTGGATCGGTCTCTACATTTCCCTTCGCAACCAGGTCGGCGAATTCGGGCGTCGTGAAATGGTTGTTGCGATAATCGCCGATGAAGAGCTCGCCGAACCAATTCGCCGGGTCGGAATAGTCCGAATACCACTGATTAATCATGACATCGTAGGGTTCGGTTTTTCGCGATTTGACCCAAGCGCGGTATGCGTTCTCCTCAAGGACATTGATCGTGGCTGTTACCCCGAGATTGTCCTGCCACATCTGCTGAAGGAGCTGGGCAATCAGCGGCTGGCCACGATTGGCCGAAGCAGTGATGGTGAATTGAGGGAAGCCCTTGCCGTCCGGGAACCCGGCCTCGGCCAGCAGCTTCTTCGCATCGTCTACTGATCCCTTCAACGCATCTGCAGTGTTACTGCCTGCGATCGACGCAGGCAGGACTGTGGCTGTCGGATTGGCGGTATCATCGCTCACCGCAGCAACAATCGCCTTGCGGTCGACGGCCAGACTTAGCGCTTGTCGAACCCTTTTGTCATTCCAAGGGGCACGGGTGAGGTCGTACTGTGCCCAGATGGTGCCTGGAATGGCGTACGGCACGAGTTGCGAGGAAAGCTCTGCGTCGGCCTTGACCCGAGGTATGTCTTGGGGCGGAACGCAGGAGGCAAAGTCGATCTCTCTGGCTTCGAAAGCTCGCAATTGTGCCGTGCACAGATCGTCCGAAGCGACCGTTATCTCGATCTTCCCGATCTGCGGCTTCTGACCACCGTAGTATGGATTGGCCTCCATCGTGATCGACTGGTCGTTGATGCGGCTCGCCAGCTTATATGGGCCGTTGGACAGCATGTTCTCTGGCGCGATCCACTTATCGCCTGCCTTCTCCACAACAGCTTTCGGGACCGGGGTCAGGTACGGCAAGGCAAGCTTGGCACGAAAATAGGGAGCCACAACCGATGTCTTGACTTGAAATGTAAATTCGCCAGTCGCCTTGATGCCGACAGCGTCTGGATCCGTGATCTTACCTTTGTTGTAAGCTTCGGCATTTTCGACGTCGCTCAAAAAGGGGGCGACTTCGCTGGCTAGCCTAGGATCGAGAATGCGCTTCCAGGAGTAAACCCAATCTTGGGCCGTGACCGGGTCGCCATTCGACCATTTGTAGGCGGGGTCGAGTGTGATGGTCCATGTTCTGCCATCGGGCGCCAAGTCGATGCTCTTTGCTTGGCGAAGTACCAGATTGCCCTTCTCGTCTATGCGTGCCAATGGCTCGAAGAGCTGGGCATTGACGTAAATGGAGTAGTCCGTCGCCAGGTTGGGGTCCATAAAGCGCGGCTCGCCGGACATCATGCGGAAGGTGTTTGTATTTCCTGCGTGGGCGAGGCCCATTGCCAGGCCGAGCCCAAGGGCAAAGGCGCTGGCTGACGCTGTGATGGTACGTGCCAGTATCATCGAAATCTCCCATTTCATCCCGAGGTCTTTACGGTGTCTCCGTTGGGTCGACGCTATTGGTTCGATGAGGCAATTTCTAATACTGATTTCCCCATTATTGATGCGCTTGCGGCATCAATAGCTGAATACGTCCGGGTTTCGCTCGTTTGCGAGCAAGGTCTTTCGAGCGAGAGCGACAAATTTCTGAAGCGCTTTGGATTTGAGGTCTGGATGCCATGCAGCCACGGTCGCGAACGGCGGAGGATGCTGGTGAAAACGCCGAAGGACGATGTCCTGTCGGATCTTAAGCCAGGCCGCGTCCACATAAACTGATATCCCCATACCAGCGGCTACGAGATTGACGATACCGTCAGAATGGGCTGCTTCCTGCACCACGCGCGGGCGAAAGCCCGCAGACATGCAGAAAGCGTCGACCACATCGATGAATGTGTCCCAAGAGCCGGTCGCTCCCAGCACAAACGGTTCTTCGGCCAGGGCGGTAAGATCGATGGCCGCGGCATCGGCGAGCGCATGCCCCCTCGGCAAAAGGCAGATCAGCCTCTCACGGCGCAGCACTTCATATTCCAAACCCGCGACGAGATGCTCGCCGGAAAGGAAGCCGATGTCTAAGCGCCGCTTGCGCAGGGCGTCGGCCATGTCCGGTGAACTCATAGATCGAAGTTCGATCTCAATTCCTGGATTAAGCGAGCGAAAGTCGCGGATGATCTTCGGCAGTGAGTCATTTATGGCAAAGTCATTGAAGCCAACGGTGAGGGAGCCGAGATCGCCCTCTTCAACCCGGCGGGTGACGCGAATGGCAGCGGCGAGATGCTCAAGAAGATCATTCACCTCGGGAAGGAATACCTGCCCGGCTGCGGTTAGGACCACGGAACGGGTCGTGCGCTCGAAAAGCTGAACGCCGAGCAGTTGTTCCAGGTCGCGGATTGTTCGGCTGAGCGCCGGTTGCGCAATGTTCAGTCGCTCAGCTGCACGCCGAAAATTGCCCTCTTTTGCGACCGCGACGAAGACCCGAAGATGGCGCAGTTCAATGGTCACTTTGCTCTCTATGCCGCTGGACGGCGTCTGTAGTGTCCGTTCAAGCCGATGGACGGCTCAGTATGCTCAAGGATCTTTTCTTTTTTAAGGTCGAGCCGGGCAAAACGCTACCTCCCTCGACCAACCCCGCACCAGCGCTTCGAGAGTTTCGCGTCGTCGGGTCGTTTGCTCGTTTCCACCCTAGTCGAACTTGGCCTGATCCTGTCATCGATCTGGGTCCACCTGGCATAGTCTATGGAATGACCACCAACACAGGACCGAACACCTCGCGTCATGTTGGAAGTGACGTTGCCGAAGATGGTCGGGCCGACCTAGGCTCACCGAAGGAAAGCCAGCTCGCAAGGGCGCTACGGGAACTTGGCCGGATCGAGCGATCGCTGTTCATGATCGAATGGTACTCAAGTCCAGCGTTACGCCGGCGCTGCCAGGCCGGCCTCAATAAGGGAGAGGCGGCACATAAGCTGAAGCGCGCCGTCTTCTTCCACGAGCGCGGTGAGATCCGGGACCGATCGTTCGAAAGTCAGGCCTTCCGCGCCTCCGGCCTCAACCTCGTCGTTAGTGCGATCGTGCACTGGAACACGGTCTATATCGAACGGGCCGTCACCCACTTACGCAACGCGCGTCGCGAGATTCCGGATCATCTGCTCAAGCACATTTCGCCGCTGAGCTGGGAGCACATCAATCTGACAGGCATCTACACCTGGGATAGCGAGCAGCATCTGCCGGGAGGTTTTCGGTCGCTTCGCCTTCCAGCTGGGCTGCGGCGGGCTGCCTAGAGTTCCCGCTTCGTTCGCCCTTAACGTACGATTTCGCACTGCTCTTGTTCTGATCCCAACTCGATCCCGATGCGCCTGGCTCCGGCCGTTAGTTGCCGTACCGCGCGGTAGAAGTTGTCGCGGCGCCAGTCTGTATAGGTGATGTTGTCGCCAAAGCCGCGGCGCCAGGGCTGGCCACCGTCGATGCCGGCGGACATGGTCGTCGCCTTATCGTGGTCGATTACCAATGCCGTATTTGCGGCCAAAATAGCAGTAGAGCTAGCCCGAATAGTATTTGATGCAGTGGTAAGACGTGAACAGCGCAGTATCGACATTGTTCTCAGACAACCAGCCACGCAAATCGTTCCGGCGGCGGTTCATTTCGGCATCTGAAAACGGTGAATATGCCTTTTCACCATTGTGCCACTTCATCACATGCAGCATGTCATCTGTCATTTTATTCTCCGTTTGGATTGCCCTGTGAGGATCACATCAGATATCGGTCGCAGTGACTTCCCCCTGTCGGCGCACAAAGGTCATGAGGCGCGCGAGCTTGGCCGGATCGAAGTTGTGGAAGTCGCCGGAGCGGTTGATTCCGGTTCCTATGATGAAACAGTCGATCATCGGCGCGAAAAGATGCGCGTTCTCCGGCGTGAGGCCGGATGCGAGCGCCAATGTGGCCTCGCCGACGCCACGGCGGAACGTTGCAACCTTGCTCAGCTCCGGCGCGTGCCCGGTCGCTGTGCCGGAGGTTGTGACGACATCCATCCAGGAGGTGGCAATTCTGGCCGAAACCTCATAGTGCTTTGGCGCGACTTCCCGCTGCTTCTTGAAGCAGGTGCCCCCGAAATAGAGCCCATCCCACTCCGATTCGCGGCGCGCATTCGCGATGCTCGCCGCCTCTTTCTGGTCGTCAACGGAGCTTGTCTCATCAATACGGGCGTCATCCGCCCAGTATGCATCGACGCGAATTCCGTCACGCTGAAGATCACCCAGGATAGGAAAGGCATCCTTGCCGGTGACCGCGAGGAAATTGGCTCCGATCCAGTATGTCGGGAATTGCCGACGCATGGCGCGGATGACCGGAAGGAACGCCTCGACTGTGATGTCGTGGTTGATCAGCAGCACGCCGGGGGCGCCCTCGTGCAGCGCGATCCTGACGTTTCGCTCTGCCTGCGCATGATCGAGAACGTGCACGACGGGAAGTACGACAGGGCCTGGCGATTTGAAAAGCCTGTGAAATTCTAACCGGTTCATTTCTATATCCGTTCCTCCTGAATTTTCTAAAGACGAGTCTCGCCGCGCCGCCGAATGTGTCGGCGGCTAAAGCAATCGCTTTCCGTTCAACGCTCGCTAGGCGGCTACGACCTGGGGGGCCTGGACCGTCCACCCGAATTCAATCCGGTCGGCCGGTCCCGGAGGCCTGGCGTCGCCGAAAAAGTTCTGTTTGATGGTGAAGTTCGGATTTCCGGGGAGATCGAGCCGCAACCGCGTATGATCGCCCAGAAAGATAGCGTCAGCGACCTCGACGACATATTTGTTTTCGCAGTTCGCCGCCGCAGGCCCTACCATCACCCGCTCAGGCCGCAAGTAGACGAAAACCGCGTCGCCTATTTCAAGCCCTGGCTGCGGCCGGGTACGGATCATGAGCCCGGTGTCGGCCTTGACGGTGCAACCGTCGTTTGCCGAAGCCACGATCGTTCCAGCCAGACGGTTGTTCTCGCCGACGAATTCAGCCACGAATGCGCTCTTCGGCTGGTCGTAGATCTCTCGTGGCGGAGCGCATTGCAGGAGCCTGCCATCGTTGAAGACAGCCACACGGTCGGACATCGTCATCGCTTCGGCTTGGTCATGGGTGACATAGACCATGGTGACTCCGGTTTCCCGGTGCAATTGCTTTAATTCGAGTTGCATGCTCTCGCGAAGTTGACGATCAAGGGCGCCCAGCGGCTCATCGAGAAGAACGATGCTCGGCTCGAAGACCAGCGCGCGAGCGAGGGCGACACGCTGCTGCTGCCCGCCGGACAATTCGGTGGGACGGCGTTGAGCGAGCGCATGGAGTTTGACCATTTCGAGCCCGCGCTGGACCCGCCGTGCTATCTCGGGCTTCGGTATTCGCCGTGCCTTGAGCGGGTAGGCCAGGTTCTCGGCAATCGTCATGTGCGGAAATAGCGCATAGTTCTGGAATACGACGCCGATGTTTCGCCGATGCGGCGGTATGCCTTCAATGGGCCGGTCATTGAGGAAGATGTGTCCGCTGCTCGGCGATTGCAGGCCGGCGAGCATCATCAAGGTGGTTGTCTTACCCGATCCGGACGGTCCCAGAAGCGATAAGAATTCGCCGCGGTGGATGTCGAGGTCGAGATTCTTCACCACAGTAAGGCCGCCGTAGGATTTCGATACGTTTTCGTAACGGCTGATGATGTTGTCAGTCATCTCGATCACCTGCAGCCATGTGCGGCACCATTTGGTCGGCGCGCGGACGCAGGATCAGCCGGCCAAGCAACTCCACCCATCCGCCTCGACCCTCGCTGTCCTCGGCCTTGCGTCGCTGGGCTATATAGAAATACGAAGCCTCGCCCTTCAGGCCGAACGCCGCTGCGTGCCATACGCCTGCATTCATCGCGAGCGCGCTGCCGGGCTTGACGACAAAGGCCCGCGCGGTTCGGCCGTCGGGCCGCTCGATGCCGGAGGCGTCCTGGACGCCGTGCGCGACGCACTGCACAATTTCGCCGCTGACCGGGATGATGAGCTCGGTTCCCGGTTCGCGCTCCATCTCTGTTATGTCGGGCATCGAGTCCCCTGCTTGGACAAAGCCGACCCATTGCCGACCCTGGCTCAGTTCCGCGCAGCCTTCCCAGCATTTCCACCACCCGCCGTCGCTGGTCGGATGGGTCGCACCGAAGAGGAGTGCCTTGCCGAACCCCTGGGCGGCTTCGGCGGACAAGGGCTCGACCCTTATCTCTTCAATATCTCTGGTCGCGCTCATTGCATTTGGCTCCGGGGCTTGAACGCAAGGCCGGCCACGATCACGACGTTGCAGTAGGGAATACACTCGCCCGTGCGGATGATCCCCTTCACCGACTTCGCATGCTCCTTGAAAGTGACATGCGGCTCATGGTCGACGACGACCTTCTCGCCCTGCGCGCGTTCGGTCGCCGCTATAATGCTTTGCACCTCGGCGTGAACCTCGGGGCCGTGGTTTTGCATTTCGGAATCGATGATGACGCGCTCGATCGCGAGTTCTTCGGCGATGACGGAAAACACCTCGGTCAGCCGGGGGATGCCGTGGGTGAGGCAGATATCGTAGCGAAGGTCCTTCGGGATCGGCCATCCCGCATCGACGATCATGATCTTGTCCGAATGCCCGAGATCCCCGATCAAGGCAGTGAGGGAACCGTTGAGCAATGTGCCTTTACGCATTTGGTTCTTTCCGTTTCCGGCGCGCGTGATGCGCGCGTCTGTCAGGCTTTCCTGGTGTTTTGTGCATACGCATCGCTGCGCCGGCGCATTACCTCGCTCAGGATGAGGATCACGACCGCAAAAAAAACGAGCATCGTCGCGACGGCGAGAATCGCCGGGCTGAGGTGTTCGCGCAGGCCGATCAACATCTGGATCGGGACCGTTTTCTGCTTGTAGGCGCCGATGAACTGGATCACGACGACCTCGTCGAGCGACGTTGCGAAAGAAAAAATCGCCCCGGCGATCACGGCAGGCCGGATCAGCGGCAGCGTGACCTTTCTGAAGGTAAGCAATGGTCCTGCGCCAAGCGTCGACGATGCCGCCACCAAATCCCAGTCGAACCGTTCCAGGCTGGCCCTGATGGTAATGACGGCGACCGGCGCGGCCAGGACGGTATGCGCGATGATGACGCCGGTATACGTCCCGATCAGCTTGAGATCGGAAAACGCCGCATAGATGCCGCCTGCCGTCACGACGATCGGAACGATCTGAGGCATCAGGATCAGCGCCGTCCAAAGGCCCTTCATCGGAGTTCCCGCCCGCGACAGGCCTAGGGCTGCCAAGGTTCCGAACAACGTAGATAGCAGGGCTGCTGACACGCCAATAAACAGGCTGTTCTTCAACGCGAGGATCCAGTCGCGATCGTGGATCACTTCGAGATACCACTTCGTCGAATAGGCGGACGGATCGAGGGCTACCATCTCCGGCGTGTAGACCATGTACTGACCGGAGGTGAACGACAAAGGGATAATGACCAGGAGCGGCAAGGCCAGAAAAGCCAGTCCGAGCATGACCCAGATCTTGATGAGATGCCTCACGATAGCCTCGCTATGCTTTTCGCGCCGGCTTCGGCCTCACGGCGCGAAGCAGCAGGGCGGCTGCGGCTATGACCAGAAGCAGCATCGTGGAGAGCGCGCCTGCCAGCCCCCAGTTGAGCGACTGGGAGAAGTTGTATGCGATCAGGTTTCCGATAAGGCTTCCGCTCGGCCCGCCTACCAGTTCCGGCGTCAGGTAGAAGCCGAAGGACAGAACGAAGATCAGAATGCCCCCAGCAAGCACGCCGGGAAGTGTCTGCGGCAGATAGACCGAGAAAAAGGCACGCAAAGGGCTGGCGCCAAGCGTCAGAGCCGCACTGAACAGCGATGGCTGCACGCGATTCATGACCGCATAGGTCGGCAGCACCGCGTAGGGCAACAAGACGTACGACATGACGAGCACCGTCGCGAACAGGTTGTTTAGCAGTTGAGGACGGCTCGCGGCATCGACGAGTCCGCTTCCGACAAGGATGCTGTTGATGACGCCGTTCGATTCCAGCAACACCTGCCAGCTGGCAATGCGGGCAAGAAGGGGCGTCCAGAAGGGCAGAAGAACCAGGCCCATAGCGCAGGTGAAGACGGCGCCGCGAGCCTTCGAAAGATAATATGCGATCGGGTAGCCGACGAGTGTGCAGACGCTGACCACGAAAAGGGCCACGAAGATCGTCCGCGACCAGAGGCGCAGATATATGCGCTGTCCTTCCGGCTTCGCCTCGATGGAAAATGCCGAGGAAGGATCGGACGTCCTCATGTCCAGCGCGTTGAGATAGTATTCCGGAATCACAGAATGGGTTGCTAGGCTTATCGCGCGCCACGTCTTGGGCTCTCCCCAGCGTTTGTCGAAGGTGATGAAACCGACCCGGTTAGGTTCGATCTTACCGAGTTGAGCGGTGGTTTTGCGAACCAGGCTGTTCATGCCGCCTTCGAAAAAATTCAATCTTGCGGCAAGCTTCGCGACACCTTCCGGATCGCGGGCAAGATCCTGCCCGAACGCGGCAAACACCGCATCGTCAGGAACCGGCCCAGCCGGATGGTTCTTCATTGCCTGTGCCGTCCGGGACAGCGCCCCGGCGACATTGATGTTGTCCACGCTGAGGAAAGCGAACCGCAGCAGTGGCAATACCAGGAAGAGGATGACCAGCAGAACGAGTGGCGCGATCAGGCAGAGACCGACGGCCGACGAGGGCTTAGGGCGCCACGACACCGTTCTCACTGGGGCTCGCGAGAGGGATGTTTCGGCCATTGTCCAGGCTTCTCCCAGAGGGGGTCTGCTGAAGCATCGGACGCGTCCGATGCTTCAGCAGGGCGTTGCAAGGCGATCAGAGGCCGGCTTTCCAAGCGGTCCAACGCTCGGTGACTTCGTCCTGATGATTTTGCCAGTAGTCGACGCCCATCTCGATGTAGTTCTTCATGTTATCGGGAGCGGTCGAAAGATAAGGCCCAACGGCCGTCTTGCCGTCCTCCGACCAGGGCTCGTTCGCCAGAATCTTGTCGACCGCCGACTTGCGCCACGGAGCATAGGGAATGTAGCGAGCGGTTTCAGCGATATGGTCTGTCGAGGTGGCAAACTTTAGGAATGCCTTCGCTGCGTCGAGATGAGGGGTGCCCTTTACGACTGCGAAGTTCTGGAAGTCCATGATCTGGCCGTCCCACACCTGCTTGATTGGAGCATTTTCCTTCACGACCGCGTTGAAGAACCGACCGCTCCAGCCAGTGGACATGACTACTTCGCCCTTGGCCAACAACTCCGGCGGTTCTGCGCCGCCGGTCCAGAACACCAGCCCGCCATTCGGGTCGTCATGCAGAGCCTTCAGCTTGGCAAGCGCGCGATCGACGCCGGCTTCGCCAGACTTCTCGAGATATTGATAAACTTCCCTCGGAGCGACGCCGTCAGCCATCAGCGCCAATTCGATCGCCTGGGTAGGGCTGCTCCAGATGCCACGCTTGCCAGGGAACCGCTTGGTGTCGAAATAGTCCGCCACCGTGGCCGGCTGCTCTCCAGAAAATACCTTGTCGTTATACGCGAAATCCCACGAATACAGCACCGTGCCCACCGAGCAGTCATTGGTGCGCTTGACCTGGTAATCGTCCACAGTGGCGCCATTCGGCGCCGGCTCGGTAATCTCCTTGAGATCGATCTTTTCGAAGATGCCTTCAGCGCAGCCCGTATTTGCCTCCGCGCTGTTCACGTCGACCACGTCCCAGGTGACATTGCCGGATTCCACCTGCGTGCGGATTTCTCCGAGGCCACCCGAATATACGTTCCAGTTGATCTTGTTGCCGAGCTTCTCGTAGGCTTTGCCGTAGCCGAGTTCCTGGCTGCGTTGGTAGGAACCGCCGGTCGAAGTGACATTTACCTCCGTGGCCTGCGCGAGGCAGGTGGCGGCGATGAGAACGGTTACGGCCGTGCCGGCCAGCAGCATGGGATTTTTTTTCATGCGATTCCCCTTTTTCAACTCTCTTGGCTGTGCTGCCTTTGGCTAGACCGGAAGCGCAGAGGCAGCATCTGCCTGCTTCAGGTTCCTCAGAAAATCCTCGACTGCTTGGACACTGGCGCGGCCGCCGCGCGGGCCGATCAGTGTTGTCGAACGAGCGGCGGCAAGGTTTGCGAACCGGGCCGACTGCTCTATTGAGTGGCCACAAGCGCGGCCGAAAAGATATGTTGAATTGAACGTATCGCCCGCGCCTAGCGGATCAATGGCCGGGACGCGAAGGCCCACAATCCTCGTCTTTCCGGCCCGCGAGGCGACCTCGCATCCGTCCTTGCCGAGGGTCGTGATGACTTCGCCGTCTGTTGCGGCCAAAAGCTCAGCAATCGCCGCTTCACTTGTCTTCGCACCTCGAAACTTGCCGACACTTTCATCATTGAAGGAAAGAAAATCAGCGGATGAGAAGGCCCACCAATCTTCATCTGCTGAGCGAAACGACTCCGCCTCAACATCAATAAAGAGCTTAGCACCCCTGCCCCGCGCCTCCGCTATGACGTCTTCGATATCGGCAATGCGTGTCAGATGAGCAATCGTAGAGTAGATGAACTTCGCGTCAGTGAAGATAGCGCGTTCCTGCGCCGTCAGTTCAAAGGTATAGCCCGGATCTACGATGACCAGCGTCTTCTCGTTTGCGTTGACTTCGCTCAAGAAGTTGTAGGCATAGGAATTCTTAAACTCGGACGAGCGACGCATGTATCGCGTGTCAACCCCGGCTTCCGCCAATTCATCCAGGATCGGATCGGCGTCTTCGTTGTCCTCCAGGGGGCCCATCAACACGGGCGGACGACCGTAACCCGCAAAGATCGTGGCGGCGTTTGGGATCATTCCGCCATATACGCGTCCGACGGGCTGAGCATTGATCTTCTGCCCTTCAGCAGGCCAATAGGCGCAACGGAGATAGTGATCGACTGCGTGGCTCCCGAAAAACACCACCGTGCCGTCGCTGGTAACCGCCTTGGACATCCGTTCCTCGTTTGGCAATCGGTGGGGCCGACCATACGGCAGCGGTGTCACCCTCGTCATTTCCGCCTCCACCATTTGCTGAAATGGAGGCGCCAACAAGCGCGAAGACCTTACGCTTACCGTAAGCTGGGCTTACGGCACGAAAATACCATGTCCGTGTGGTTAGGCGTCGGCATCCGCTATAGTCGTTTCCTTGCCTGCCTCGGCTGGACGGATATGGCATCAGCCCGATATGACAATTCGATGGTGGGGTTAGGTCAGGTTACTGGAACTTCTCGGCTAGGAGTTGAAATGTCGCTCACGCATTTCTCGCTTACGGCGTTGCGAACGTTCGAGGTCGCATCCCGTTATTTGAGTTTCACCAAGGCAGCGGACGAGCTTTTTCTGACGCGTTCCGCAGTGAGCCAGCAGATCAGCCAACTCGAGAGTCAGCTCGGCGTGCGGTTGTTCCACCGCATGAACAGCAAGCTGGTGTTGTCGCGCGAGGGCGAGGCTCTCGCCGGCGCCGTGCGCAAATCCCTGCTGAACATCGAAGGGGCGCTGGACAGCCTTAGTTCCGGTGATATTTCCGGCAGGCTAGTCATAGGATCGCTGCCTTCCTTCGGCGCCAAATGGCTCGCACCTCGTCTCAGACAGTTTGTCGACCTCCATCCCAACATAGAGGTCCGACTCCTGTCGTATGTGAGTTTGGATGACGTCATCGCCAACGGCGTCGATATCGCCATCAGCTTCGTGCGCGAACGCCAATCCGGCATTTGCCAAGAAATTCTGCTTCAGGACGAGATCTGGCCGATTTGCACGCCGTCGATCCTGCGCCAGAGTGATCCAATCGAGACGAGCGAGAGCCTTTCGACCTATCCGATCCTTCATACGACGCTTGAGGGCTTGGATTTTGGCGCTAGCTGGGAAGAGTGGCTCGCAACGCTCAACCTGCCGGCTTTCGACTCGCACCGATCGCTGTCCTTCTCGCGCGCCTACATGATGATCGAGGCGGCCATGCAGGGGCAAGGCATCGGCATCGCGATGCGTTCCCTCGTAGAGCAAGATATCCACGCCGGCAGAATAGTGCGGCTCTTCGACTTTGACGTGAAAGCTGCCAAGCTAATCGCCATCTTCTATCCCGAAGCCGCAGAAAACCGCCCTGCCATCCGAGCGTTTAGTGATTGGATTCACGGCCTTATCCGGGTCGAACGGCCTACACTGAATGTTGCCGTAAAAAACGAATGCAATTAGGTGAAACAAGAACGGATACTTACGCAGTACGCGCTAGCACGGCTTGCTGTTTGACTGGGGAAGGTGTCTACCGGCTCGACGATTGCTGGTATGCCGTCGAAGGCGGCGACAAAATTTAGATGGATCCGCTCTGCGCAACCGTTAGGCGCAATCGCAGTCACGACAAACTCGCTGTCCACGACGTAATCTGTTGCCAGAGTTTCGCGTAACCATCCCACGTCACGAATGCCTCCGGCGCCCAGTGCGGCGCGCAATCGGATGTGAAGGCCACTGATCGTCCCTTGCCAAACGAGCCGCAGGCGATCAGGGGATCCTTGCCAACAGACGCCACCAGTTCACCTTCCGGTTTCATGCTGACGCGGTTGTAGCCGAGGAGGTGTGGCCAGCTAGAACCCAGCCCCGCTACGGCCGGATGGCCTTCGGTGAGAGCGGCGGTGAGAAAGTCTGCCACGGTAGCGGCGGGATAGTCCTGCTGCGGGCGGATTAAAATCCGGCCACCTATTTCCCTTCTGCACTGTTCGCAGGAGGGTTCGGGGATCTACACCGTGGAATTATATCTGAAGGTCCGCCCCGGTGCGTCGGCCGAAGCTGGACGCATTCGTTTCGACCATCGAGCATTGGCTCGATGAGGATCTGAAGGTTCCGCGCAAGCAGCGCCATACGGCCAAGCGGGTGTTCGACCGTCTCCGCGAGGAGCGCGGGTTCACCGGCGGCTACACGATCATCAAGGATTACCTGCGCGAGCGCGAGCAGCGCCGCCAGGAGGTGTTCGTGCCGCTGTCGCATCCGCCGGGTCACGCGCAGGCCGACTTTGGCGAGGCGATGGTGGTGATCGGCGGCGTCGAGCAGAAGGCGCGCTTCTTCGTGCTCGACCTGCCGCACAGCGACGCCTGCTATGTGCGGGCCTATCCGGCGGCGGTGTCGGAGGCCTGGGTGGATGGCCACATCCATGCGTTTGCCTTCTTCGGGGCGGTTCCGCAGTCGATCGTCTACGACAATGACCGTTGCCTGGTGGCGAAGATCCTGCCTGACGGCACACGCAAGCGGGCGGCTCTGTTCTCAGGCTTCCTGTCCCACTACCTGATCCGGGATCGCTATGGCCGTCCAGGGAAAGGCAATGACAAGGGGAACGTCGAGGGCCTTGTCGGCTATGCCCGGCGCAACTTCATGGTGCCGATCCCGCGCTTTGCATCGTGGGACGAGTTCAATCTGTGGCTCGAGGAGCAGTGCCGCAAGCGCCAGGGTGACAGGCTGCGGGGCGAGAGCGAGACGATCGGCGAGCGGCTGCAACGCGATCTCGCCGCCATGCGCCAGTTGCCGGCATCACCCTTCGATGCCTGCGACCAGGCCAGCGCCCGTGTCACGGCGCAATCTCTGGTTCGCTACAAGACCAACGACTACTCTGTTCCGGTCGCCTATGGCCATCAGGACGTTTGGGTCCGGGGCTATATCGACGAGGTGGTGATTGGCTGCCGTGGCGAGATCATCGCCCGCCATCCTCGAAGCTGGGAGCGGGAAGACGTCGTCTTCGATCCGCTGCATTACCTGCCGCTGATCGAGCAGAAGATCAATGCGCTGGATCAGGCAGCACCTCTCCAGGACTGGGACCTGCCCGCAGAGTTCGCCACACTGCGTCGCCTGATGGAAGCGCGCATGGCAAAGCATGGCCGGCGCGAGTATGTGCAAGTGTTGCGGCTTCTGGAAAGCTTCGAGCTTGCCGATCTGCATGCGGCGGTGAAGCAGGCCCTGCATCTCGGGGCGATCGGCTTCGACGCCGTCAAACATCTTCTCCTGTGCCGGGTGGAGCGCCGGCCGCCGCGACTGGACCTGTCCATCTACCCCTACCTGCCGAGGGCGACGGTCGAGAAGACCTCGGCGAAGGCGTACATGCGCCTCCTGTCATCGGATGCGGGAGAAGCAGCATGAACGCCGAGGTTCCCGAGATCCTGCTCTCCCATTACCTCAAAACCCTGAAGCTGCCGACCTTTCTGCGCGAGCATCAGAAGCTGGCCCGGCTATGCGCCAGCGAAGGCGTCGATCACGTCGGATACCTGACCCGGCTGGCCGAGCGGGAGATGATCGAGCGGGATCGCCGCAAGGTCGAGCGACGCATCAAGGCGGCCAAGTTCCCGGTCGTCAAAAGCCTCGACAGCTTCGACTTCGACGCCATCCCCAAGCTGAACAGGATGCAGGTGCTGGAACTGGCGCGCTGCGAATGGATCGAGCGGCGCGAGAACGTCATCGCGCTTGGACCCAGCGGCACGGGCAAGACGCATGTCGCGCTCGGCCTCGGTCTGGCCGCCTGCCAGAAGGGCCTGTCCGTCGGCTTCATCACCGCAGCCGCCCTGGTCAGCGAGATGATGGAGGCCCGCGACGAACGGCGACTTCTGCGCTTCCAGAAGCAGATGGCCGCCTGCAAGCTGCTCATCATCGACGAACTGGGCTTCGTGCCGCTCTCCAAGACTGGAGCGGAATTGCTGTTCGAGCTGGTCTCGCAACGCTACGAACGTGGCTCGACGCTGATCACAAGCAACCTGCCGTTCGACGAATGGACCGAAACGTTCGGATCCGAGCGCCTGACAGGCGCGCTGCTCGACCGCGTCACCCACCACGTCAATATCCTCGAGATGAACGGCGAAAGTTACCGTCTCGCCCAGAGCCGAGCCCGAAAGGTCGGCTGAAACCCCAACAAAAAACGCCGGCGCCGCAAGCGGGAAACTCTGGTCGGGCTACGCCCTCCCGACGTTCCCCGCTTGCGGCGCCAAGTGGCCGACTTTTACGCCGCCCCGTGGCCGGTTTTTGCTCCGCCGTTGACA
>NZ_JBFRGM010000042.1:0-17887 GCF_052115345.1 Mesorhizobium sp. 2RAF21
CGACCACTTTTGATCATGAAAGTTCGCTTCCGCGTTGCGCCCGCCGCCGCCAGCCGGCGGCTCATCCGAGCTATTCGGCTCGATGCTCTTCGTCGACGCCCAGGCCTCGATTAGTGTGCCGTCGACCGAGAAGTGATCGCAGGATAGAAACTTCTTCACCCTAGGACCTAGTGACGATTTAACTGTCTGAGCTGTGAATCGGCATGCAGTGAAAATCAACCCTCTGGCTCTCCCTTGCCGGCAGCGGCATCGTCGACCGCCGTGCCCCGGAGGTCATAACTGCCAGTTCCCTCATCATCGCTCGAACGAGCGGTTCGCCCCTCTTCATCGATCTGCCTCGCAAGGAGACGGCTCGCCCTGTCACCTGACCACGTATCAGGGCCGCAAGACCTTCGCCCGCTTTGTCGGCAAACGCGACCGCCCAGCCTTCATGCCCTCCAGCATCATTTCGGGCACGTGACCCGCATCATGACCGACAGTGCCTATGTCGGCACGGATTTCTGCTTCATCTTCGCTCCTTGCGGCTACGATGAACCAGAACTCCTCCCTTCGTGAAGTCCCTCTATTTGTCTCAAAGGTCCTGACGGCGGACATATATCGCGGTGATGGTGCAGAGATGGTGTCGCGTGGAAATAGAGCCCTTGGTCTTTTGACATTGCGCTCGGGGAGTTGAGCGAAATTAGCTGAAGGCCCGCCCTTGATCCAACGACGATGTCCACAATCCAGGCCTCCATCTCGGTCCATCTCCACGGCTTTATGCGCGTTGTGAAAACAGACGCCGTTTGGCGCGCTTGCACCGTCGCAACAAGCCGAACAGGAATACGATCAGAAGGAAGAGCGCGAGGCACCACCAAAGCCACCTCGGCAGCGTATGCGGCTTTCCCAGGCCCATGCCCGCTGCAAACACCTCGGTCAAATCGCGCTCGATAGCACCGATCGCGCATCGCCCATCACGACCTGCGCGCGTGTGACTGTAGAGGTCAACGCCGCCAACGACCGGGTCGGTGATACAGAGGCGCCAATCGCCGGCGCCACGCGCGGCGCTGAAGAAGCCCGGCGCGTAGCCGCTATCGAGTCCCGGGTCCGCGACTTGGGCTGCCGCGCCGCACGCATTGTCTGGACTCTGCAGGTTGGGACCGATCGCCGTTGGCGTGGCTCCGGGCACACAATTGCCCCCGGTGTTTGAAAATATCGCGACGTTTCCAAGCGCCAGGGCGGCACCGGTGGGCGCGGCAAGGCCGGTGGCGGCGTTGTTGGCAACAACCGAATTGACCAGGCGCAGGCGCGAGCCCGAGATGGCGGCGCCCGCTGCCGTATTGCGCGCGAGAATTGTGTTGCCGACTGCCGAGTCGACCCCGCCCAACGCCAATGCGCCCCCGTCATCTGCGGCGTGATTGTCGACGATGATCGACCGCGTCAACGTCATCTGGTCGTTGGGTATGGGGTTGGTCGTGTCGGCGAGAACCTGAAAGACGTTCTGCCACGGCTCGGGCAATGACGCGGCCTCCAAGGCGGCCATCGCCCCACCGACGCGGCCGGCGACATTGTTGCGTAGCAGCACGCCGTCGGCCATGACCTGCCCCGCGAATGCCAGTGCGCCGCCAGCCTGGTCGGCGGTATTGCCATCGAAAGTTACGCGAGAGATCACAAGCCGCGGCAGATCGATCCACTCGTCGGCGCTCCAGATGTTCTCGCGCGGTGGCCGACCGAATGCGGCAATGGCGCCGCCAATCCGCGCTGTGTTGTGTTCGAAGGTCGATTTCGTCAGCGTGACGCGCGAGCCGAGCGCAAGGATGGCGCCGCCGAGGCCAAACGAGCCATTGTCGACAAAGTCGCTGTCGGTGATCTCGACATCGGACCGTACGATGGTCAGCGCGCCGCCGGTCGCCCCGAAGGCATCGCGCGCCGCCTCCGGGCGGGTGCCATTCTCGACAAATCGGCTGGCACGGATTTTGACCCGCGCATCCGTGAACAGCAGGCTTGCGCGGTTGCCGGCGAAGGTCGACCGATCGATTGTGATCTGCCGCGACAGCGCCACCCGGTCTGGCGTCGGCCACGCGCCGCCGGCGATCGGGTGGTCCCCGTTGCCGATGAATTCGCAGTCCGCCATCTCCACGGTCTCGGCGTTGACCACGGCGCTGCCGGTCGCTTCCGCTTGCGCGTCGCCGTTGCGGCGAAAGCGGCTGTTCTTCGCGCGTAGCGTGCGCACCAGAAAGGCCGATGGGCTGTCCTCGACCATCACATTGTCGAGCGTGACGGTTGCGTGGTCGCCTGCGACGATCGTGCCCGCGGCTGCTGCCTTGTTGGTGAGCGTCAGCCCGGTCAGATACAGCGACCACGTCGTGGTGAACATCGGCCCATTGCCGGGACCGGACAGTGTCACAGGCTGTTCGGAGCGGATCGTGCGCGAGGATGGCACAACATGCGTCGCGGTGACCGCGATGTGGTCTTCTCCGGCCGGGCAGCGGATCATGATCGATCCCGGTTGGCCGAGCGCCGTGGCGAGGTTGAGCCCGCCCGGCGCATCGTCGCGGCCGCACACGGTGACGAACTGTTCCTGCGCTGCCGCGCCGCCCGTGACGAGCATGAAACCCAGTACGAGGGTGGCGAGGCGGCTAGAACAGATCATCGAGCTGTGCCCCGTCCTCGGCCTTGCGGACCGGATTCTCTTCATCATCGAGGTTGATGAAGATGCGCCGGCCGACCGACCGGCAATTCGCCGCCTGCGCCGCTGGCACGGCGCTGATCGTGAAGCGCGCGTCGCTCTCGTGATTGACGATGCCACAGGCGCGCCGGTCTGCGCCGAAATCCTCGTCCTCCGCCTCGAATTCGAGGGTTCGGTCATCCGTCGTCGTGTAGGTGACCTTGTCGCTGGCCGACGCCTTCTCCCAATCGGCGACACGACCGGAATTCCTTGCTTTCACTGCGGCGATGAAAGCGGCCAGCGACCGTCCGAAGCGATCCTGCTCGGCCACCTCGAAGAAGCCCCAACTCGAGCCGTCGACGTCGATGCCGTCGTGGTCATAAAGGGCGATGAACACGTCGCCGCGGTCGTCCGGGTCCTTCAGCGCAGGGCAGACGTGGCCATCGATGGCATAAAAATGCTGGTCGATCGTCGTCCAGCACGACGGACTGAAATCCGCTGGCAATCGTGGCCGCAGCCCGCAGCCGAAGGCGCCTGCGATGCAGTTGTTGTGCGAGTACGTCACCAGCGGTTTGTCTTCTTCCATACCATATTGCTCTGCAGTTCCGTCAAAGCGGAGGAAGTCAGTGACGCGGTTGCGCTCGCGTGTCGTTCCGTCGCTGTTGGTGACGGTTCGCGCTCGTGTCATCAGCGTCGTCGGCACACCGACTCCACGGTCGTTGGCCGGAGACAGCAGATATGTTTTGATGCCGAAGATGAGGCTGGTTCCAGCAGGCTGGCCTTCGTCGTTGCCGCCGGCGGTGAGGAGCCAGCCATTACCGCTGACATAGGCTTCGCGACCGAAGTGGCGGTATTGCTGCACTCGCGGTGTCGTCTTGTCGACGGCTATATCGAGGATCATCGGGTCAGGGCGATAGCGCGAGGTAGAGTAGAAAGAGAGTTGGCCAAACGTCTCCGGCTTCGCGATCCCGGTCGGGGCGAAGCGGTTGTTGCCGGTCCATACCTGAAGGGCACCAATCATTGTGTCGGCGCCCTGGACGAGTTCTGTCAGTGGGCGGCCGTCATAGAATTGCTTGTTCACTTCGGCACGGCGGCGGAACGGGATTAGCCTTCGGCCTTCGAGTGAGCCGACCGCTGCCTTTGCCGCCGACAAGTCGAACACCGCCGCCGCTGCGGTCACGATCGCTTTGTCCTTGTCATCGCACGGAGCGTCGGCGCCCCGCTGCAGGCCGGCAAGGTCATAGTTCCATCGCACGTCGCAGGCATAATCGATGAGGTTGAGCAGCGCGAAGTGGCTGAGCCGCGCATATGGCTTCGCGTTGTATTCAAGGAAGTCTTCTTTCGCGATCCGCTGCATGCGCTTCAGGAGCCATTCGCGCACGTCGTCGTTGAGGTCGGAGATCTTGTCGAACGCCTCGCGGTTTCCGGCGCGGGCGAGTTCAGCCATCATCAGCTTGTTTTTAAGATAACGCGAGGTGTTCTGCATCAGCAGGTGGTTCTCTGTCTCGTCTATGCTCGCCCACAGCACCGAGCCGAAGATGATGATGGTCACAACCGCCGCCACCACCGCTGCCGCTGCCGCTGCGGCGCCTGCTGCCATCGCTCCGGCTGCTATCGCGGCGCCGATACCGAATGACACGGCCGCCGCCGCGATCAGGATGAGAAGCACCGCGAGAAAGCGCCAGAAACTGTCCCAGCCCGACGGGTGGAGTTCCTCCGCGCCGTCGTTGTTGTAACGTCCAACGCCTGGGTCGCTGCCAGTTCCCTCCACGGTGTCGATCGCGCTGCCATACTGGTTGTTTTGGTTGCCGCAGCTGAAGACCAGGTTGAATTGCTCACGCGCCGTTGCGTTGCCGGGCGCGGATCGCAGAGACAGGAAGCGCGTGTTGAGCCGCCCAAGTGCGGCGTCGACGTCAAAGCCGACGCCGTGGCCACGCTCGCCGACGCGGTAGAGCACATGCGCGATGCGGGTATATTCGAGAACTCCCATATCCCAGTCGCCTTTCACGTCGGCGCCGGAGAACTCAGAGAGGCAAGGTACGCCATCGGTACCGGGGACTTCGGGCTTGACGATGCCGCCCTCCTCGGTCCACGGCCCATGGCGGTCGTCGAGCAGCACGGCGCGTATCTGCCGGGCGAGGCAGGCGCGGGTCATATCCACCTGCACGCGGCTGTCACCCGGTGGAACAAATACGTAGGCTACGCTTGAGCAAGGGCCTTGGTCGTCCTCGAAACGAAACCCGAACCAGTCATTGTAGACGCGGTTGACGACATCCTGGGCTGAGGCGTTGCGGGGCAATGCTCGTGCCTCCGGGCAGCGCCCGCGGCTGTCTGGCTGACCCAGATAGGACGGCGGATCGTCTGGTGAACGGCAGCGGGCGAGTGGGCGCCAAGCTGCGATGACCGCCGTGGGTTCGGCGAGCACGCCGTAGCAGACGGGCCGACCGGCCGCAGTCGAGTTTGGGGCGATCGACGCGTCCGCCAGCACCGCCGCCTTGCCGAGAACCAAGGTTAGCGGCCACGCGGCGAGGTCGGATTCATTGAGGTTTGGTGTGTTCGGATCATCTGGAAACCCCTTTTTGCCGAACCGGCTCGCCAGTACGAATCCCTGCACGAACTCGTACTCATTGCCGCACGCCATGACGAGGTGGAGGCGCTGCGTGCGCTCGGCGAAGCCATCATGCGCCGCCTGACCGGTCGTCGCTGCCGGGCCGAGGTCGGCTGCGGTCTGTGCTGCCGCGGGCAGCGCCAATACAAGGAACAGGCAGAACGCGGCGAGGCGGCGCATCATTGTCCGACCGCCAGCATCGGGTTCGCCTGCTCACTTGCGACGAAGCTGCGGATGTCGGGCGTGACGCAGACCAGATCCTGCACCATAGCCTCACGCCAGACATAACCGTTGGCGCAGGTCTTTGGACCGAATGGTCCGGGCACCCACAGAAGCGGGGCGCGCGCGTTTTCGGCTGCGATGCGCTTTCGGCTCGCCAGGTCCACGCAGACGGTGTCGGAGGGCAGCGCCCTTCGCGGCGCAAGTGGCGCCGGGCAAACTGAAACGATCGGTCCGGCGATAGCCTCGGTCGCCGTCATCACGAAGACGACCGCGATGATCATGTGCCATCGCGGAAGCGTCACCGGCAGAGGGACGTAAAATGCCATTCTCTTGTCCGACACGTTTAGCTAAACGACTTGCGAATTGCGTATAGCGGCGCCGGCAAACGCCCATGGTGTAACTCTAGCATGTCACGCGCCGAAAAGGCAGCGTCCCGCCACGCGCAGAAACAGCTTAATTACTTCTGTGGCCCAGATTTGAGGCGCAACCGATCCCTTTCCTCGGCTTGAGCGTCTGGAGAGATTCGGCCAACACCTGCGTCAGACAGTTCGCAAACCGAATATGCTTGATCCTGGAGCCCGTAACGACGTTCACTGGCTTGTCGACCTTCGCCGCCGTCGGCGACCGGACGAAGAGGTTGTCGACCATCTAGGTGGTCGAAGCCCTGCCTGTTTCGCGTACCAGCTCAACGGATATTGGGCCATGAAATACAGGTCGCGCTCGACCGGGAGGCCAAGCCTGCCGTGCAGGGATCGGATCTCGGCCAAGCTAATGTAACCGAGTTCCGGTTGGCCAAGACCAAGATTGCAGAGGTTGAACAAATGATCCGAGTCCGCGGGATCGGCCTCGGTGATGAGCCAGGTGACGGCCGCGTCAGGCGTGAAAAGCTTGACGACGGGCTTCGGATCGATGTTCTCACCAGCAAAATTTCGTGAGTCATTGGCGAGAAGTTGGGCGAGTTGGTCTTCAGTGATGAGCGGTTCGGCCATGATGGCGTCCATTCAATGTCACTCTCCGATCGAGGGCGAGGAGGTGTTAGGCCGGCGCAACCAAAGCGGCGCGGTCAGGCCCTACACGGTTCGGCGCGGGCCGGGCTTGACCGTGCTGCGGCGTCGGCCAGCATTCCGCTGCCTTTTTGTCGAGCGGCGCATGAATGGAGAAAAGATGGCCGATGCTTCGGCGCAGGAACGATTGACTCCTAGATGGCGCATTTGACCTCGCAGCAGGCAATTTTTTGCCGCCGCCGCCGCGGTGAATGATCTGGGATGACCGGTCTACTGCATGGAAAGTTCGGGATACTTGCGCTTCCCGTGTGAGCAGGCTAAATACTGAACTGAATGGTTCAGTATTTAAGTACTCCCCTCGATCTCTCGTTTGCGGCGCTGTCCGATGCGACACGCCGCGGGATCATCGATCAGCTTGGGCGAGAGGACGCGTCGATCACCAGTCTCGCGGATAAGTTCCAGATGACGCTGACCGGCATGAAGAAGCACGTCCAGGTTCTTGAGCGGGCGGGGCTCGTCGTCACGCAGAAGGTCGGACGGGTGAGGACCTGCAGACTTGGGAAACGCGGCCTCACGGCGGAGGCCGAGTGGATCGAGGCGCATCGCAAGCTCTTTGAGGCCCGGTTCGAAGCATTGGACGAAATCATCAGCGAAATGAAACGGGAGGGAAGCGATGAATCAGCAAGTTAACAGTGCAGGTGGTGCGCAGAACCGCACGTCGGTCGAGCGCAGAGGGGATTGCGAACTCGTCGTGACGCGAACATTCGATGCGTCGCCGAACGCGGTTTATAGGGCGTGGAGCCAGCCGGAGCTATTCCAACGCTGGTGGGTGCCAAGATCGGTGTCCGGCGTTTTGCTCGTATCGTGCGATATGGACGTCCGCACCGGCGGCAAATATCGGCTGGAATTCGGCGCCGGCGGTTCGGACACCATGGTCTTTCACGGCAAATATCTCGAGGTGGTGCCGAACGAGCGCATCGTCTGGACCAACGACGAGGGCGAAGAAGGCGCGATCACGACTGTGACCTTCGAGGACCAGGGCGGGAAGACGCTACTGAATTTCCACGAGGTCTATCCGTCCAAGGAGGCGCTTGAGGAAGCACTGCAAGGCTCGGCGGCCGCATTGCCGGAGCAGCTTGAGCAACTCGACGAATTGCTTTCCTGCACAGGCGAGTAGCGCGTGTCGGGAACCTCACCTCGAGGGAGCGCCTGCTCTTGGAAAGTGACTCCACCGGCCCTTCTGGCCGGAGCGAAGGCGCAAAACCGCCGTTGTTCTCCACTTCAAGAGGTGCGTGAACCCGATCGCACAATTAGCTGGTCTGGCGTGCAGATACTGATCAAGGCCCGCGCCGAACGCCAGGTGACCGTTCTGCCAATCAAGGGCCAGGCTCGGGTTGCGCTGCGGGTCCTGGTATGGCGGCGAACAGGTCAGGCCAGAAGTTATAGAGGGCAAATACCGCAAGCGCGAGGATTAGGCCCACGTAGACGAAGCCAACCCAGCGCCGCACTGTTCCATAGTCAGCGATGCTCTTGGCGACCGGCTGCTCGCTGAACTCCTCGATTTCGGCCGGGGTTAGAATTGTATTCAGCGCCTGTTTCCAGACCCGGCGGGCGTTGCCCTGATTCTTGAAGAATTTGTGGTTGATGAACAGCTGGATCCCGTAGGAGAACGAAAGGAGCAAAATAGCGGCGAACGCCATCGCGCCTGCGATGTAGCGGTTCCCGACTTTCGTGGCATCGGGGAGAAGCTTCAGGCCGAATGGGACTGCGGCAAGTGCCGCGTCCTTCCACAGGCTGCTTGCGAGATCCTGCGCCTTCTGGCTCGCCTTTTGTGCTTCGTCGACAACTGTCTTGCGCAGCTCCGCCAATGCCTTCAGAGTCTCGCGGCTGCTCGATTGCACATAAGCGGCGTAGGCACCCTTCGCGGAGTCAAGACTTCCGTCGCCAAATTCAGCAAGCGCACTTTTCCTATGGCTCCGGGCCAGTTCATTGGCGAGGAGCAGATGGCGGGTATCCGTGTCGCGGCCCTCAGCGAACACCCACCCGGCTCCTGCCAACATACGGTCAAAGACCGTGCTTATTTGCGTCGGCGAAGGTGTGATGATGCACGAAGGTGGCCCACTGAAGTGATAGGCGATACCTACATCGGTCTCGGAGACCCGATTGGCGAGCGCGGCGAGCAGACGGGGGCCGGATAGCCCCTTCCAAGCTTCATATGCCGTGCTGGACTTTTTCGGTCCACTGCGCTGCAACCAGGGACGCAGATCTTCCGGCACGAGACGCACCCGCGTGAAATCGGTTGACAGGGTGCGAGGATCAGGCAGCGCCTCAGATGGAGCGTAGAGTTCGGGCGGCTCGTTGGTCCAGACCTGGAACCGGCTCCGGTATGTCGTGAAGGTCCCGTTTCCAGCCATGTCCGCTATCTGTACACAGTTGACGTCTTCGATCGCGTCAACCGCGTTGAGAAGGGAGTTGCCAAGGAACAGCCGGAGCTCACCCTCGACGGAGACCGTTTCCAAGACGACTCGAAATCTCGCATCCGACACCGGCGCGTCATCCTCAAGCTGTTCATCCGACTCGACATCCGTGATGACAATCGAGCCGATGAAAGGAGGTGGCGACCGGCGGAGATCAAGCCAGGCACTGCGGACTTCCGCATCGGACAGGGCGGCATGTAGGATCGCAAGACCCGACCGCTCGTCGATATCGGTCGGCTGCGCGGTCCGGACGATGAGGTCAGAGACGCGTGTCGGTGTCATCATAACTGACATCAAGCGGGTCGTTGATGATGATCCGGTTCGCCTCGACCGTGACGACCTTCTTCAGCTCGGAAGGCACCCGGATTTGAATCCCGTTTTTAGTACGATAGCGCAGCGTTGATGGCGGGCGGACGTTTGAGACGTCAAATTTGATTGGCGTTCCATCCAGTCGCTGCTTACGTAGCGCGCTCTGAAACTTAGCCACCAGCGGATGGTCCGGCGGCAGGGCTTGGCCAACCACGGTGTCGAGAAACGATTTCTGATCGTCTACGCCGACCTGCCCACCCGCGGACGCGGCATCGAATGTGCGTTTCGTCACCTCCTGATAGACCTGCGGTGATACGAGATCCCGGTTTTCGCGGATGACCTGCCGGGTCACATCGACCATCTTGCGCGTTGCCTCCGCGTCATCGAACTGACGCACGGCATCCAGGAAATTCTCGAAATAGCGCGCCACGTTTTGCTGGTTGCGGCGATCGAGGACCGTCAATTCCCCGCCCGCCTCGGTGAGTTTGACCAGCGCGGACTTCTGAAGCGCATCCCGGTTTTGGACAAAGGTCCGCTCAAGTGCGTCCAGGCTCACCTTCTTACGGCCGCCCCTTCCCTCCGCGAGCTCGTAGGTCAGCACCTTTTCGTCATCATATTTGAGGAGGGCGAAAAATTGCGCCCCGGCGGCAGCGAGTTGAAAGAGCAGAAACGCTCCGGCCGCAGCGCTGCCGCCATGGAGACGCTGAAAATCTTCTGCGAGCTTCTCGCTTTCGGTTTGGAAGTGCTTGGAATCCGTTGCGATGCGCCGCAGACGTTCACGCGTGGCGGAGGCGTCCGAGAACACATAGGGCAATCCGTTGTTCACGGAGCGGATGCGGTCGATGAAGAAATCCGAGAACCGACCGGGATTGATCTCCTCCAGCCACACCATGTCTTCTGGCCGTGGCCCTACAAGATGGAAAACCATTCGCTCGATTGAGAGGGCGGAAACCTGATCACCTTCGAAAAAAGCCACGTTGATTCTCCCCCTAGTTCCCCGATCAAGTTAGCAGAAAATTCCCGCTCGGATCATCACAGTTGCAGTGAAGATCTGCGGCCAGAGCGATCAGTACGTCCGCGTAGAGTAGGAGCTCGGGTGCGAGTATGCAAAAAGATGCCGGTGTGAGTTGCGGGTCTTGCACGTTCGTGCATGACCGTGAGGAGGGCGATGTTCGGGGGTCTGCTTTGAACGCGCATATCGGCCATCCGCGCACGCATGGTTGAGGTCAACGATGCTCAAAGCTGAGCTTGGATGGGATCGGAGTAGTCAAGACTTGCCCCATCGGTCTTGACTCCGATGACGCATCGTCGGCGCGTGCCGCAAAAGCTGATGCCAAACGTTTTCGGACCGGGCAAATTCTTAGGGCGCAATCGTGTCCCATCTTACGAAACCAAGCTTTATCGGCTTGGCAGATTTCGGCGATCGATAAGGGGAAACAAACAATGGCCGACCAGCATCTCACCGTTGAATTTCTCACCGAACTTACCGCCGAGATAGTTAGCATATACGTCACAAAGAACCCGGTTCCGGTATCTGAACTTCCGAGCGTAATCGCGAGCGTCTTTCAGAGCTTGAGCAATCTTAATGGCCGACAAGAACCAACCGTTGAGCCGCTGAAGCCCAAGGTTCCCATCAAGAAGTCGGTCACGCGCGACTTCATCATCAGCCTGGAAGATGGGAAACAGTACAAGACCTTGAAGCGGCATTTGACCGCGCTGGGCTTGACCCCCGAGGGCTATCGCGCAAAGTGGTTACTCCCGGCAGATTACCCGATGGTGGCCGAAAGTTACGCGGAGCAGCGATCCGCACTGGCCAAGAAGCTCGGCTTGGGCAGGAAACCGGACCAGAAGCGCGGTCGCAAGCGCGGGGGCTCATCGTAGCTTGCAAGCTCGCAAGAGACAGATCGCACGAACGATCCAGCCTGCGTTGCGGCCGGGGTAGATGCTACCGAGCTCGAAGCAGGATTGGTGGCTTAGCCGATTGCCTTGGTCATGAAGTCTGAGAGTGGGGCGGGCTCGTATTGGCCAAAGAGCTTACAATAGACGTAGCTGAAATTCTCATAGAGCTTTCGAGCTGCAAGGCATCTGTGCCGGTTTCCAGAAATAGACACTTGAGGCCGATCCTATGCGCCTCATCTTCAATTGCCGTCAGTAGCCTGCGGG
Organism: Mesorhizobium sp. 2RAF21; assembly: GCF_052115345.1. Classification (NCBI taxonomy): domain Bacteria; kingdom Pseudomonadati; phylum Pseudomonadota; class Alphaproteobacteria; order Hyphomicrobiales; family Phyllobacteriaceae; genus Mesorhizobium; species Mesorhizobium sp. 2RAF21. The sequence goes on from NZ_JBFRGM010000042.1 coordinate 11,428, forward strand.
ATATTCCGTTTTCTCGCCAAGCCGGCCGTACAAACATACTTTTGATCTCGCCGGTGCCATCGCTGTGACGTTTCAGCGCGCCGCGCCCTGTAAGATCCGCGCCCATCCTTGCCGTCCAGGACGTTATGTCGGGCTTGTCGAGCTGTGACAGGCTGAATGAATGGATACTCTGGGGCGGCAAATTGACCTGAGAATGGGCGATCCGTTCTTCGATCAACGCTGCATTATCAGCGCCGGCAGGTCGCTCGATCGAGATGGAAACAGGAAGCGTTCGTGTCATTTGTCGAGTAATCCGTGGAGCCTAACGGCTCGCATCCGATCCGGCTTAGCTTTGAGTCAGGAAAGGAAGCACCTCACTGTCGCATTTCTGACTTGCATCCCCTGCCCGTCGAAACGTCTTACGGAAACAACAATCGGTATGCAGTATACCAGCCTCTGCAACATCGTGATGTTGGCTTTCGGTTGAAATAAGATACCCCCAGCGTCAGACCCAGCCCTCGCACCGTGTAGAAAGTTTAGTTTTTTCAAAGCACTGACACGAAAGCGCAAGGTGCACGGATACGCTGCACCGTGCAAAACCCGGCAGAAAGCTGAGCAAAAACAACCGCCAGACCGAAGCGCACCGTGCGCGCTTTTATCCTGCCCTCTTATTTGGGGTGGATTTCGCGCCAGTATTCGCCATCGCCATTTCTCCTTCATAGCAGTAAATCGCTTGATATCACACGCCAGGGCGCGAGGTTCTGCGCAGTCGTCGAGATCAGGTACGCCGTGCACTCTTCCGGCTCATCGACGGGATAGCTGCGCTGCTTATTGTCAGCGCTCGAACCGTCGCGGCACATGTCGCTATCGGATTCACGGGGCAACATCACAGGCATTCGTGCGTGATCCGGCAGTGCCGGCCACAGGCAAGATATCGTGCTTCCCGTTTCTATCGGCCGTGTAAGCGTCCGGTCTCTGCACCCAGATTGAGTAGTGCATTTGCGCGGCATGTCGGGCTCCTTCGTAGCATGGAGGATCTCCGGTGAATTTGAGACATTTCGAGAACAAGGCGCGACAATCCTGGTGGGTAGTTCACGTCGAAGCGTGGTAGCGAAGGGAACGCCTCCGAGGTGGCGTTCAAAATCGGCTTCCGGTTCCCGTTTTCCTGCAACTCATAGAGGAACCGTCGCCGGCAAATGGCGCGGCTAGATTGCCCCATTCCCTGATCCGCTCGACCAGGGGATGTGACGGTTGCCCCGAGCCTTCATGGGTTGGAAATCCGGCCGTTGCCGATCGCGATCACCCTGCCGGCCATAGCGATTGTCGACGGCCGGTGAGCCACGATCACCCGGGTGATGCGAAGGTCCGCGAGCGCTCGATTGACGAGATACTCGTTGGTCTCGTCGAGATGGCATGTTGCTTCGTCCAGGAACAGGATACGTGGTTTGCGGTAGAGCGCGCGTGCAAGGAACAAGCGCTGCTTCTGTCCTCCGGAAAGCGCACTGCCCATATCACCGACAAGCGATTCATAGCCCATGGGCATCATCCGGATTTCGCCATCGATTGCCGCCAGGCGCGCGCACTCCTCGATCCACTCTTGATCGGCATGGGGATCGAAAGCAGCTATGTTTTCGATTAGCGTTCCAGTAAACAATTGGTCGTCTTGAAGAACGCAGCCTGTGATTTTTCGATAGTTGGATAGTCCCATATCGCGAATGTCACAGCCATCCAGGCAGACACGCCCTTGCGTGGGCTGAATCAACCCCGCAAGGATTTTTAGCAATGTGCTCTTTCCGCAGCCAGATGGACTGGTGATGGCGACGCTTTCGCCCGCTGCAATCGTAAGATTGATCCCCTCCAACACATCCGGTTCGCCGTCGCCATAGCGGAAACGAAGCCCATGCGCCTCAAGGCGGCCCGCCACGATGCCGATCGAAGTTCCAACCCGTGCGATGCCTTTGTGCGCTTCGGGTTCGGCGAGTGCGATGTCGCCTAGCCGTTCCCCTTGCAGCGACAGCATTTGCAGCTTGAAAATCATGTTGATCAGTTCGGTGACACGACTGGTAAACTGCTCCTGATAGGAGGAGAACGCCATGAGCATGCCGACGGTCAGGTTGCCGTGGATCACTGCACGACTGCCCAGCCAGAGCATGAGAACCCGCCCAAAGCCGAACAGCAAACCGTTGATCCCATTGAAAACCATATCGAGCTTGTTCGTTTTGAGGCCGGCATTGACGGCGTCGACCAAGGTGTTTAGCCATGTGCTTTGGCGTCGTTCCTCCAAGCCCAGGGCCTTGACGCTGTTTGCGCCCCGAATTGACTCTATGAAATGGGTATTTTCTCGCGCGTGGTGCACGAGCTCCGCTTCGGTGGCTGAACGGTAGGGTCGGTAGAAAACAGCCCTGACCAGCACGTAAAGCCCGGTTGTGATCAAGGAAATGACAGCCAAGGGCGGGCTGTAGAGAAACATCATGGCCAGCATGCCCACAACCATCAGGCTGTCCATGATGGAGCTGACAAGATCCGTTGTCAGCGTATGCTGGATCGTCTGGATCGAACCGAAACGGGATACGATGTCACCGACATGACGCTTCTCGAACCATGACAGAGGCAGGCGCATCAGATGAGAGAACAGGCCTATATCCCATTGGATAGCAAACCTGGTCATCAGCACCATTGTCCCCCATGAGCGGACAAAGCCGATAGCCGTCTGCAAGAGGACCAACAGCGCCAAGCCTACGGTGACCACCGTGACTAGATCGAGGTCGGCACTGACGATGGCCTGATCAATGATCAATTGCAGACCAAGCGGCGAGAGAATGGCAAAGACCTCGAGGCAAAGGGCAAGCAGGAAAATCTGCGCCAAAGCCCGCTTGAGACCGACGACGCCCCGAAACAAGCTCACCAGCTGGAACCGATTCTGCTCCACTTTTGGCGAGAAGGATTGGGCAGGCCAGACTTCGAGGGCAACGCCGGTAAAACTCTGATTGAGTTCCTTGCGTGTGACATGACGGCGGCCCCGGGCCGGATCATGAATGATGGCCCCTTTGCCGATGACCTTGTCCAGGACAACGAAGTGGCTGAAATCCCAATGGAGGACACAAGGGGTCTTTAAATCGCGAAGATCATCGAGCGCGACTTGCACGGCCCGCGTCGAAAGAAAGAGCTCACTGGCGAGATCAGCGATGTTGTAGAGCGTCATGCCCTTCAGCGATGCGCTGAATCTGAGGCGCATGGTGCTGATGTCGATTTGATGCCCGTGGTGGGACGCGATCATTGCCAGGCTAGCAAGACCGCATTCAGCTGCCTCCGTTTGCAGGATCAACGGCAAGCGGGGCCTGAAACCGAAAGCGAGCCTTTCCAGAACCGTCACAGCCTGTCCCCGTGGCTGGAGAGGGCGCCACGCAGGCTGTAGAGCGGTTCAAGCAGCCATTGATAGATGGGCCTGGTGTCAAGGAACACATCAGCCTCAACCGCCATGCCTGGCCGGATAGGCTCTGCCTTTCCATAAGCGATGACATGATCTTGTTCCGGTCTGACGATGACCCGGTAGAGGCCTGCGGATGGATCGCTCGTCGGCGAAGCTCCCCTTTCGGGCAGGAAAATCGTATCGATGTCGCTCGGGCGCAAGCTGACACGGGAGAACCCCGCGACCGTTCCCGGGTGAAGGCCGAACTTCTGATAGGGGAAAGCCGCATAACGCAGCATCACCTTGGCATTTTCGTGCATGAAACCGATCACACTGCTTGATCCATAAAGATGGACTTCGAGCTTGGCTTCGCTCGGCAGGATCGACAACAGCGGCGCTCCAGCGGCAACGAACTGTCCGGATTGGACAAGAATGGCAGTCACATTCCCGGTTCTCGGCGTGGTGACGTCTATCTGCCTGCGCGCTTCACCCTCGACGAGATCGCGCTCGATGACGCTGATCTGTCTGCGCAACTGGCCGATGACAGATGCGGCCTTTGCATCAAAACCCGCCAGCTTCGTGCGCACCTCCGTCAATCTTTGCTCAAGGCGAATGGCTTCACGCCGAAGGTTCTCCCGTTCCTGTTCCTTTTGCATCCGGCTTTCCATCCGGGCAAAAGCCTCGCGCTGCAGGACAACGTGCCGGCGAACCAGTTCCTCGTATTTCTCGGAGATGGTTCGCAACACGGCGGCGTAATCGCCCGTGACCTTTATCTGGATCTGGACTTGATCGATCTCTCGAAGCAGGCCTTGCTCTTCCTTCGCCAGCCCAGCTTTCTCGATACTGTCCAGTTTTTGCTGGCGGATGATCTCGGCTTCCAGTTCGCTCCGCTGTTTGCGCAGCAGCACGGCTGCCGCTGCTTGTGTTTCGCCCAGAGACGTCATGCTGTCGGAGGTGATCGTATAGAGGGATTGTCCTTGGCGAACATCGCTGCCATCAGCAACGTTCAACGAGATCACACGGCCGGCATTGGGTGCAAAAACCCGTACGATCCCGGTGTTAGGCATGACAACCCCACCAAGGCGTACCCGGCGCGTATATTCTCCAAAAATTAGGTAGGTGCTGATTGCAAGAACGACAGCAACCCCTAGCGCGGCCGTGATCGAAACACGAAGCGGGCGCAGCAAAATGGTATGGCCCAACCAACCGTCTTTTTGGGAGGTAACGGCCTCCAATCGAAAAAGGGGCTCATCCAAATTTCACCCCAGATCACATGTAAGTCAGGCGCGCATCAACGGCCGGCTGAATAAACGATTGTGTAATATTATCGAATTCACCCCACGCTCACAATCAAATCTTTAGTCGACATATCGTGGAGATTTCGAGTAGAAATGATGAAGAGATCGATCTCCCACAAGAGATATTGACGAAGTAAATTTAGAAGAGCTAGAATTATCCGCTTGGCGTCTATGAACCAAGCCAATCTCGGAAAAGAAGCGCAGGAAATTGTTCGCATTCAAAGCAAATGAGGATCAATATGCGTGAATTGACAATTGAAGAGATGAACTTGGTCGCCGGCGGCCGGCGCGGCGGCGGGCATGGGGGTGGTCATGGTCATCACGGCCGATCTGGCGGCTCCTACGGATACTCCGGAACGCTCGCCGGCGTAACAAAGGGGTTTGACGGGACCGGAATTAGGACGGACTGTCATTACTCGACACCAGTTGGTGGATTTACCGTATCAATGGCCGGTTCTCACAATTGCGATCCAACATCGCCAGCACCGAAGGGTATCGGTGGAAGTGGTAGGTAACGGGACGCTGAAGAGTGCCTCGGCTACGGCTGGGGCATTTTTTTGAGGCAGACTCATGAAAATTAGACAAAACATAAAAATTTCCGATGGTGCGAGAACGCATATCTTAAGACACTATTTGGAACCCGAGGTCGACGATCCATCTAAACTTCGTTCGATCCCCACACTTCGTTATGTTTTGTGCTACAAAGATTCCTTCGGAAACCCTATAAAAGACGCCATCGTTGGCTATGTTCTTTTTAGAATGCCTGTCGAGAATATAACCAATGAAACAGTATTTTTAATGGATGGTGAGAATAAGTACTTTGCAATCGCTCTCCGCGAGGAAGATGGGTATTTTGAAGACGCGTTCTATACGTTGGAGCGTGAAGAGGGTATTAATTACCTTATAGTCGAAAACCGAAGCGCTGCTAAATCCTGAAACGAATATCTTAAGCGCTCCGCGCCGTTTGCCCTGGCGAACCGAGAATGACCGATAGAGAAAAGATGGTGTCAGCGCTCGACCTTATTGAGGCTGGATTAGCTACTGCGCTCGTGGCTGCTGTTTTCGCTACCGTCGCCGTACTTTTTGCTCGCACTGGGCATGCGACCGGGTTGAAGGACTTGTTTCGCGATCTGCAAGGCGATGTAACCGTCATGGCGGGCGTTGCCGGGCTCGTTTTGATAGGCCTGAGCTTCGGAATTGTATTGTTCGTCTGCATGGCGCTGACTACCAAGTCATGGCTGCATAGAATTGCTGGACGCCACATTGCCCATATTCTCGGGCGACTTCAGCGTTCATAGTTCTGGCGTCGGGAACAGCGCTGACATCCATTTCACGTTACACGATCGCGGTTTCCAGGGCGGTAACTCAAGGGCAACCAATCGACCCGCACAGAGATTTCCGAGCAACCCTCGGACGCGCAGCGTAGGGCGAGCCACCTCATCGACGGAGGCGGATATACGGTCTTACCGTCGATCGGCGCGGCCGCAGGCAGGATAACGTGCGTTCCTGGTCTACATCAGTCTTCATCCGCCGCAGCGGATCTACTTATCTCAGTTGGCGCCTGTCAGCGTGCCTGCGCCATGCATTTCAGCTGCCGACGCGCTGCTCATCGATACGCACTCAAAAGTGAGCGCTGTTGCGGCACCACCTTTCGCGCGTGGTCATGAGCCACGATGCTCGGAGCCTTTGAGGGCTTCGACACATGACGATTTCAGAGCTTACGCTTAAGTCCAGGGACGAGGAGCCGGTTCGACGGCTTGAGATATTCACGGGT
>NZ_JBFRGM010000043.1:0-17630 GCF_052115345.1 Mesorhizobium sp. 2RAF21
CGGCGGCGGCGGCCGGGTTTTTCCAGGGCCCGGACTTAGGGCTCGTCACCAGACACCGCCACCGTTAGCGCTGCCAGTCCGGCACCGGCGCCCTCCCTGATACCCGGTGCGCACCAGGTTCCCGTGAGGGCGATGGGCCGATTGTGGCGTGTGCCTCGATCATGTGGGCAAATCCGCGCGCGGTTTTCGTGCGGTTTGCGACAAGGGATTGAAAGGACAACGTACTTTCTTTCGACCTGCGCCTTCCTCCACGCATTCAATCCACATCTTGCACCGCGCCGAGGCGTCAGCGTTCCGGTATGGATTCCCGACACGCTCCGCTCGTGCCTCGCTCACGCGGTCGGGAATGACGAGGCTTCACGGTCCTGCCCTGCGAGAAAGCTTCGCTGCCCTGCCCTGTGCCGAAGCTTCGCTGTCCTGCCCCGTATCCACATGAACGGGCACTAGACGGCGACGCCCCGCCCTTCCGGATCGGGAAGGACGGGGCGCCGGGGGTCGAGGATCGTCAGTTGCCGAGCTTCAGCGCATCGCGGATGGTGAAGAACATGTCGGTCTGGTCGGTAAGGCCGGCGAAATTGGCGGCGCGCGGACCGAAGGCGGCGACGCGCAGCTGCGCGCCGGTGTGTTCCTGCGAATCGCCTTCCGAATTGCCGTAGCTGACCGACATCACCGAACCGTCCTTGGTCTTCAGCGCCTGGGTGAGGCCGGGCGCCTTGGTGTCGTTCGGGATGATCTGGCTGGAATGGGCGTGGTCGGCGGTGACGATCACCAGCGTCTTGCCGTCGGCCTTGGCGAAATCGAGCGCGGCCTGGACGGCCTCGTCGAGATCGACCGTCTCGCCGATCTGGCCGCACGGATTGGCCTCATGATCCTGCTTGTCGATCGACGCACCCTCCACCTGCAGGAAAAAACCCTTTTCATTGGTCTTGAGCAGGTCGATGGCCTTTTTGGTCATGGCTGCGAGCGTCGGCACGGCGGCGGTGCGGTCGGCGTTCGGCTCGCAGGTCACCGCTTCCTTTTCGATGTTGCCGTAATGGACGGCCTTCGGCCCCTTCCAGCGGACCGGCATGTTGCCTTCCGAGAACAGGCCGAGCACCGGCTTGTCGTTGCCGGCGGCGCTAAGGGCGTTGAGCTCGTCGGCCGTCCTGACGACCTGGAAACCGCGCTCCTTGGCCTGATCGAACAGCGTCTTGTCCTTCCAGTCGCCGGCGCGGGCGGTCTCGCCGAAGCTCTTGGCGCCGCCGCCCAGAACGACATCGGCGCGGGTGTTCAAAAGCTGCTCGGAGATCGAGCCGAGGCCGCCATTCTCGAGCGCGTTGGTGGGGCACTTCTCGGCGGTGGCCGACGGGCCGTAGCATTTGCGCTGGGTGACATGCGCGACCTGCACGGCCGGCGTGGCATCCTGGATCTCGGCGGTCGAGACGTTGCCGGTGCCGATGCCGGCAGTCTTGGCCAGCTCGATCAGCGTCTTGTGCGGCTTTTCGTGAATGTCGACGCCGACGGCGTTGTTATAGGTCTTCACGCCGCTGGCCCAGGCGGTGCCGGAAGCGGCCGAGTCGGTCACGTAGTCCGGCTTGCCGGTCTTCTTGTCCAGCGCGTAGTGGGTGTACTGGCCGGTGACGGGCAGCGCGTCGATGCCCTTGAAGAAGCCGCTGGCGCCTTCGGCATAGTTGCGCGCCACGGTGATCTCGGAATCGCCCATGCCGTCGCCGATCAGCAGGATGACGTTCTTCACCTCGCCATTGTTGATGAACTTCTGCAGCTCGGCGGTGACTTCGCCGGTCAGGCGGCGCGCGCCGCCATGCAGGGTAATGTCGCCCTTGGCCCCGCGTTCGAGGAAGGCATCGGCGGCGCCCTGCCCGTAGACGGCGCCGGAAACAAGCAGCGTGGACAGCGCCGCGGTGGCCAAAAGCGAGTGCCGAACGAGTTTGGTCATATCCCTGATCCCTCAAAACGATGATAGCGGAGCCGCGGACCGGCCCTGAAGTCGTTTTGTTGGAAAGCCATGACCCTGGCATGACAGGTGTACGATTTGTCGGTGACGTTCCCCACTTGCCTTTGCAGAGGCTGCCGCTGGGCAGCGGCCGGGATTATCAGAGCGGGCGGCGGCCTTCGGTGATGCGCTCGACGATCGCCGCGTAGCCGCGCTTCCTGGCGTGCTGCAAGGCACTGACGCCGTCATGGTCGGGAATATCCCTGGCCCCTGCATCGACCAGGAGCGCAACGATCTCCTGCTGCACCGGGCCGCCGTCGCCCAGGATCACCGCCTCCATCAGGGCCGTCCAGCCAAGATTGTTGACGTGGTCGATGTTGATGCCAGTGCCAAGCAGGATGCGCACCGTCTCTGGAAAACCGTGGTCGGCGGCGGGGATCAGGGCAGTGCCGCCGAAGCGGTTGGTGTCCTTGAGATTTGCCTTGCCGGTGGCGAGGATGGCTTTCAGGATATCGTCGCGCCCTTCCGCGCCGGCATAGAGGAAAGGCGTGTCGAGGATATCGTCCTTGGCGTTGACGTCGGCGCCGGCAGCGATCAACAGCTTCGCCGCCTCTGGGTTGTCAGCATGGGTGGCGATGAGCAGCGCCGTGCGGCCCTTGGCATCGCGCTGTTCGAGATCGGCGCCGGAAGCGATCGCCGCCTTGATCTGCGCGATGTCGCCAGCGATTGTCGCTTCGATCAGCATGGGTGCCGTCCCCTTGGCTTCGGCGGCGAGCGTGCCGCCTGTCATCAGACCTACCAGGAATATGAAGACGCGGAAAACTCGTGCGGACATGTCAGCGACCTTTCTTGCAGCCGTCGCTCATGTGGTGTTCCAGAAACAAAAAGGGACCCCAAGGGCCCCTTAATGTCTTTCAAGAAAGTCCGAAAGGCTTAGGCGGCCTCGGTCTCGGAGGCTTCGGCCTCGACGCGGGCGCGGTCAGCGGCGCCCTTGGCCGAGGTGTCGCGGTCAACGAACTCGATGACCGCCATCGCGGCATTGTCGCCCTTGCGGAAGCCTGCCTTCATGATGCGCAGGTAGCCGCCATTGCGGTTGGCATAGCGCGGGGCCAGCGTGTCGAACAGGCGCTTGACGACGCCTTCATTGCCGATCTGGGCGATGACCTGACGACGGGCGTGCAGGTCGCCGCGCTTGCCGAGCGTCACCAGCTTCTCGACGATCGGACGCAGGTCCTTCGCCTTCGGCAGGGTGGTGACGATCTGCTCGTGCTCGATCAGAGACACGGCGAGGTTGGCGAACATCGACTTGCGGTGGCTTACACTGCGGGCGAAACGACGGCCTTTGAAACCGTGGCGCATGGCTCTTTTCCTTCTTTATCTGTTCAAGAGGCCACGGCCTCTGATGGTTTTCCGCATGACCGTCGGACGGGACGGCTTATGCCGCCCGCCCTTGGAAATTCATGCTCAATATTGGTCTTCGTAGCGCTTTGCGAGGTCTTCGATGTTTTCCGGCGGCCAGTCCGGCACTTCCATGCCGAGATGCAGGCCCATAGCAGCCAGAACTTCCTTGATCTCGTTCAGAGACTTGCGGCCGAAATTCGGAGTGCGAAGCATTTCGGCTTCGGTCTTCTGAATGAGGTCGCCGATATAGACGATGTTGTCGTTCTTCAGGCAGTTCGCCGAACGCACCGAAAGCTCCAGCTCGTCGACCTTCTTCAGCAGCGACGGGTTGAAAGCGAGTTCGGTAACGGCCTCGGCCGCGACTTCCTTCTGCGGCTCGTCGAAGTTGACGAACAGAGCGAGTTGGTCCTGCAGGATGCGGGCGGCGAAAGCCACCGCGTCCTCACCCGTGACCGAACCGTCGGTCTCGAGCGTCATGGTCAGCTTGTCCTTGTCGAGTTCCTCGCCGTGGCGGGTGTTCTCGACGCGGTAGGAGACCTTCTTGACCGGCGAATAGAGCGAGTCGACCGGGATCAGGCCGATCGGCGCGTCTTCGGCGCGGTTGCGCTCGGCCGGAACGTAACCCTTGCCGGTGTCAACGGTGAATTCCATGCGGATTTCCGCGCCCTCGTCGAGGGTGCAGATGACATGGTCGGGGTTCAGGATCTCGACGTCGCCGACGGTCTGGATGTCGCCAGCCAGAACGGCGCCCGGACCCTGCTTGCGCACGACCATGCGCTTGGGGCCATCGCCTTCCATCTTGATGGCGATTTCCTTGATGTTGAGCACGATATCGGTCACGTCCTCGCGCACGCCGGCGATGGACGAGAACTCATGCAGCACGCCGTCGATCTGCACGGCGGTGACGGCCGCGCCACGCAGCGACGACAAGAGCACGCGGCGCAGCGCGTTGCCCAAGGTCAGACCGAAGCCGCGCTCGAGCGGCTCGGCGACCAGCGTAGTCAGCGTCTTGCCCTTCGACGAGAAGTCGATCTTGTTGGGCTTGATCAGTTCCTGCCAGTTTTTCTGGATCATTGTCTGTCCTTCCGTTTCCCCACCACCATCCAATCGTGGTGGGCGACCTGGAAACCATTCGGGAACGCACGAAGCGTTCCCGTCGGTATTCTAAAAATGTTAGACGCGGCGCTTCTTGCGCGGGCGGCAACCATTGTGCGGGATCGGCGTCACGTCGCGGATCGAGGTGATGGTGAAGCCGGCTGCCTGCAGAGCGCGCAGCGCCGATTCACGACCCGAACCCGGACCGCAAACCTCGACCTCGAGCATGCGCATGCCGTGTTCCTGCGCCTTCTTGGCGACGTCCTCGGCAGCCATCTGGGCGGCGAACGGGGTCGACTTACGCGACCCCTTGAAGCCCTGGGCACCGGCCGACGACCAGGCAATCGCGTTGCCCTGCGCGTCGGAGATGGTGATCATGGTGTTGTTGAAGGTCGAGTTGACGTGAGCGACACCCGACGAAATGTTCTTGCGTTCGCGACGACGGACGCGTGCGGCTTCCTTGGCCATGGTAGTCCTTTCAGTTGATCTCTACACCGCCGTAATGCCAGCGGCTCCACCTGGAAGGCAGTCGGACTTCGGCAGTCGGCAGTCGGTTTTCCCGACTGCCCGTTGCCTACTGGCGACTGCCGCCAATTACTTCTTCTTACCGGCGATCGCCTTCGCCGGACCCTTGCGGGTGCGGGCGTTGGTGTGGGTACGCTGACCGCGCACCGGCAGCGAACGACGGTGACGCAGGCCGCGGTAGCAGCCGAGGTCCATCAGACGCTTGATGTTCATCGAGACTTCGCGACGCAGGTCGCCTTCGACCTGGTAGTCACGGTCGATCGTCTCGCGGACCTGCAGCACTTCGGCGTCGGTCAGCTGGTTGACGCGGCGCTCGGCCGGGATGCCGACCTTGTCGACGATCTCCTGGGCGAACTTCTTGCCAATGCCGTGAATGTACTGCAGCGCGATGACGACGCGCTTGTTGGTCGGAATGTTGACGCCGGCTATACGGGCCATGTCTTCTCTTTCTCCATCTGGGCCGGCCGACAGGGTCGAAACGGCGCTTTACGTTATCCCGCGTCCGGTGGAGGCCGGCCCTTGCGGGGAGTTCCTGTTCAAAGCAGATGCCTTGTCCTCACGGACAAGCAAAGCTCATGCCTGATAGGGAGACGGGCCGCCATACTCCAGCAGCCCGGCCTAGTCAAGCCGATTTGTTCACTTCTGGACAGAAGTGGCCAGAATAGCCTCGATCTGCCTGGTCACGGTATCGATATCGGCCATGCCGTCGACGCCCTTCAACAGGCCCTTGGCATGATAGTAGCCGATGAGCGGCGCGGTCTTCTTGTAATATTCGCGCAGGCGCTCTTCGAAGATTTCCGGATTGTCGTCCTTGCGCACCGGCTGCCCGGCGGCGGCGGCCTCTTCGGCGCGCTTGACGATTCGGCCGACCAGAACCTTGTCGTCGACGACGAGTTCGATGACCGCATCAAGCTTCAGCTTGCGCTCGGACAGCATCGCCTCGACCGCGTCGGCCTGCGCCAGGGTGCGGGGATAGCCGTCGAGGATAAAACCGCCGGCACAGTCCGGCTGGTCGATCCGCTCGGCGACGATGGCGTTGACGATGGCGTCGGAGACGAGCTCGCCCGCATCCATCACTGCCTTGGCGCGCTTGCCAACTTCGGTGCCGTTCTTGACCGCGGCGCGCAACATGTCTCCGGTGGAGAGTTGCGGTATGCCGTGTTTTTCGACCAGTCGCTGCGCTTGCGTCCCCTTGCCCGCACCAGGCGGGCCAAGCAATATCAACTTCATCTGCCTCTCTTACCCCCGCGCAGCTTCGACTTCTTGATCAGTCCCTCGTACTGATGCGCGATCAGGTGACCCTGAATCTGCGCAACGGTGTCGAGCGTTACACTGACCACGATCAGAAGCGAAGTGCCACCAAGGTAGAACGGTACGCCAGTGGCCGAAATCAGGAATTCCGGCAGAAGGCAGATAACGACCAGGTAGATGGCGCCGATCACGGTGATGCGGGTAAGCACGTAGTCGATATAGTCGGCGGTGCGCTCACCGGGGCGATAGCCCGGGATGAAGCCCGAATGCTTCTTCAGCTGGTCGGCCGTGTCCTTCGGATTGAAGACGATGGCCGTATAGAAGAAGGCGAAGAACACGATCATCGAGGCATAGAACGCCATGTAGAGCGGCTGACCGTGGCCGAGCGAGGCCAGCACGGCGCTTGCCCAGGACGGCAGGTTGCTCGCGTTCGAGAAGCCAGCGACGGTTGCCGGCAGAAGCAGCAGCGACGACGCGAAGATCGGCGGAATGACGCCCGAGGTGTTCAGCTTCAGCGGCAGGTGCGAGGTGTCGCCCTGGAACATGCGGTTGCCGACCTGGCGCTTCGGATACTGGATCAGCAGGCGGCGTTGGGCGCGCTCGAAGAAGACGATGAGCGCGATGACGACGATGGCCAGAACGATGATGGCCAGGATCAGCGGCGTCGACAGCGCGCCGGTGCGGCCGAGTTCCAGCGTGCCGGAAATGGCGTGCGGAAGGCCCGCGACGATGCCGGCGAAGATAATCAGCGAAATGCCGTTACCGATGCCGCGCGCGGTGATCTGCTCGCCCAGCCACATCAGGAACATGGTGCCGCCGACCAGTGTGATGACGGTGGAAATGCGGAAGAACATGCCGGGATCTGTGACAATGCCGTTGCCGTTCTCCAGACCCGCCGAAATGCCGTAGGCCTGCACGATGGCAAGCAGCACGGTGCCGTAGCGGGTGTACTGGTTGATGACCTTGCGGCCCTGCTCGCCTTCCTTCTTCAGCGCTTCAAGCGAGGGGATGACCGAGGTCATCAGCTGCATGATGATGGAGGCGGAGATGTAGGGCATGATGCCCAGCGCGAAGATCGCCATGCGCTGCACGGCGCCGCCGGCGAACATGTTGAACATGCCCAGCACGCCCTTGGACTGCGACTGGAATGCCTGAGCGAAAGCTTCGGGATTGATGCCGGGAAGCGGAATGTAGGTGCCGAGGCGATAGACGAGGAGAGCGCCGATCGTGAACCAGATGCGCTTCTTGAGATCCTCGGCCTTGGCGAAAGCCGCGAAATTGAGATTGGATGCTAGTTGTTCAGCAGCCGAAGCCATTCAATATCTCCGCTAGATGACGCGGGAAAGGCCCGCTTCGGGCAGCGCGTGTCACCGAGCAAGGGACATAGGCTCGGCGGTGCCAAGATGCAAGCGGCCGCGTCGAGACGCGGCCGCTTGTCAAAACATGTTTACTCGGCGGCGGCCTGTTCAGGCAGCTTCACGGAACCGCCGGCCTTCTCGATCTTCTCGATGGCGGCCTTGGAGGCGCCAGCGACGTCAAACGAGAGCTTGGCCTTGAGTTCGCCGTCGGAAAGGACGCGCACGCCGTCCTTGAGGCGGCGCAGAACGCCGGCCTTGACGAGCGCTTCGCCGGTCACGACTTCCTTGCCGTCAAGCTTCTTGGCATCGATCGCCGCCTGGATGCGGGCGAGCGACACGGTGACGAAGCTCTTGGCGAAGATGTTGGTGAAGCCGCGCTTGGGCAGACGGCGGTAGAGCGGCATCTGGCCACCCTCGAAGCCGTTGATGGCAACGCCGGAACGGGCCTTCTGACCCTTCACGCCGCGGCCAGCGGTCTTGCCCGAGCCCGAGCCGATACCACGGCCAAGACGCTTCTTGGAGTGGGTGGCGCCGTCCTTGTCACGCAGATCGGTGAGTTTCATTGGTCTTCTCCTGCGGCTTACTTCTCGTCCACAACGCGGACGAGATGCTGGACGGCCGCGATCATACCGCGCACGGAAGGCGTATCTTCCAGGGTGCGCTTGCGGTGCATCTTGTTGAGGCCGAGGCCGACCAGCGTTGCGCGCTGTTCCTTCGGCCGACGGATCGGCGAGCCGATCTGCTCGACGGTGATGGTCTTGGTAGCTTGCTTGGCCATGTTCGTGGTCCTCTCAGCTATCGACTATTCATCAGCCGCTACGGCATTGCCGCGGCGGGCCTGAAGGGTCGAATACTTGATACCGCGAGCGGCAGCCACATCCTTGGGATGCATCTGGCTCTTCAGCGCGTCGAAGGTGGCGCGAACCATGTTGTACGGGTTCGACGAGCCCATCGACTTGGCGACGACGTCATGCATGCCGAGCGTCTCGAAGACGGCGCGCATCGGGCCGCCGGCGATGATGCCGGTACCCTGCTTGGCGGCACGCAGCAGAACCTTGCCAGCGCCCCAACGGCCTTCGACGTCGTGGTGCAGCGTACGGCCTGAGCGCAGCGGCACGAAGATCATGTCGCGCTTGGCCGATTCAGTCGCCTTGCGGATGGCTTCCGGCACTTCGCGTGCCTTGCCATGACCGAAGCCGACGCGGCCCTTCTGGTCGCCGACGACGACGAGAGCAGCGAAGCCGAAGCGACGGCCGCCCTTCACCACCTTGGCGACGCGGTTGATGTGTACGAGCTTGTCGACGATGCCGTCGTCGCGCTCTTCGCGGTCGCGACCGCGCTCGCGGCCGCCTTCCCTACGTTCCTGTGCCATATCCTAATCCTTGTTCTTTTCCGGAAGCACGGGTTGCTGAAATGCCGGCGCCCCTTTTCGAGGTCGCCGGCGGCGAAAAACTTGCGCCTTCTGCACGATCCGTTCCGAAATGTCAGCCCCTTTTTCGAAGCCGACTTCCGGAATGGTTCGAACTTAGAAGCTGAGGCCAGCCTCGCGGGCGGCTTCGGCCAGCGCCTTGACGCGGCCGTGATAGATGTAGGCGCCGCGATCGAAGACGACTTCCTTGACGCCGGCCTTGACGGCGCGCTCGGCGACCAGCTTGCCAACGGCAGCGGCGGCGGCGGTGTCGGCACCGGTCTTCTTGCCGGCCTTGAAGTCCTTCTCAAGCGTCGAGGCGGCGGCGATGGTGTGACCCTTCGCGTCGTCGATCACCTGGACGTAGATGTTCTTGGAGGTGCGGTGCACCGAAAGACGCGGACGGCCGTTCGAAACCGCCTTGATCTGGCGGCGAATGCGCGACGAGCGGCGCTGCGTGGCTTCCTTGGTTGCCATAGTCGTATTCCTTGCCTTGTAAAACGGGGGTTGCCTTGTGCGGTAGGTTCTGGCCTCCCGCAGCAACACCCCGTGGCGTTGCGATAATCCAGCCTTGCCTGAAACGTCCGCGACGTTTCGGGAGCCAAGCCTGTTACTTCTTCTTGCCTTCCTTACGGACGATCTTCTCGCCCGCATAACGGACGCCCTTGCCCTTGTAGGGCTCGGGGCCGCGGTATTCGCGGATCTCGGCCGCGACCTGGCCGACCTGCTGCTTGTCGATGCCCGAAACGGTGATTTCGGTCGGCTTCGGCACGGTGATCGTGATGCCCTGCGGGGTCTCATAGACCACGTCGTGCGAGAAACCGAGCGCCAGCTGCAGGTTCTTGCCCTGCATGGCAGCGCGATAACCAACGCCGGTGATCTCGAGCTTCTTCTCGAAGCCGTCCTTCACGCCGGTCAGGATGTTGACGATCTGGGTACGCGACATGCCCCACTTGGAGCGTGCGTCCTTCGACTGATCGCGCGGTTCAACGGCGATCTGGCCGTTGTCCAGCTTGACCAGCACTTCGTCGTTGACGACGAACTTCAGCTCGCCCTTCGGGCCCTTCGCCGTGACAGTCTTGCCGTCGACCGCAGCGGTCACACCGGCAGGCACCGAGACGGGCTTCTTACCAATACGAGACATTTTCGCTCGTCCTTCCTATCTCAATTCGCCGATCAGAAGATCTGGCAGAGAACTTCGCCGCCGACGTTCTGCTCGCGCGCTTCGTGGTCGGCCATCACGCCCTTCGGGGTCGAAAGGATGGCGATGCCGAGGCCGTTGGCGACCTGCGGGATCGACCTGGCCGAAACGTAGACGCGGCGGCCCGGCTTCGAAACACGCGAGATTTCGCGCACGACCGGATTGCCGTCGAAGTACTTCAACTCAATCTCGATTTCCGACTTGCCGTTCTCGAAATCGGTCTGGCTGTAGTCGCGGATGTAACCTTCCGACTTCAGCACGTCGAGAACACGGGCGCGCAGACGCGAAGCCGGCGTCGACACGGTCGACTTCTTACGGCCATAGGCGTTGCGGATGCGGGTCAGCATATCGCCGAGAGGATCGCTCAATGACATAGTATGTCCTCCTTACCAGCTCGACTTGACCAGGCCCGGGATCTGGCCGGTATTGCCGAGATCGCGAAGCGCGATGCGCGAGACCTTGAGCTTGCGATAGAAGGCGCGCGGACGGCCCGTGACTTCGCAGCGGTTACGGATGCGGATCTTGGCCGAATTGCGCGGCAGGGCCGCGAGCTTCAGCTGGGCGCGGAAGCGCTCGTCCATCGGCTTGGACTGGTCCATGACGATGTCCTTGAGGGCCTTACGCTTGGCAGCGTACTGGTCCACAAGCTTGCGGCGCCGGTTGTTCTTTTCGACTGAGCTGGTCTTTGCCATTTCAGATTTTTCCTTTGCTCGCTGCCGTTACTGGCGGAAGGGGAAGTTGAAGGCCTTGAGCAATGCCCTGGCCTCGTCGTCCGTCTTCGCAGTCGTACAAACGATGATGTCCATGCCCCAGATCTGATCGACCTTGTCGTAGTTGATCTCCGGGAACACGATGTGCTCCTTGATGCCCATGGCGTAGTTGCCGCGGCCATCGAAGCTCTTCGGGTTCAGGCCGCGGAAGTCGCGAACGCGCGGCAGCGCGATGTTGACCAGGCGGTCCAGGAACTCATACATGCGCTCCTTGCGAAGCGTCACCTTGGTGCCGATCGGCATGTTCTCGCGAACCTTGAAGCCGGCGATCGACTTGCGGGCGCGGGTGATGACCGGCTTCTGACCAGCGATCAGCGCCAAGTCCTCGGCGGCGACCGAAGGCTTCTTGGAATCGCCCGTGGCTTCGCCGACACCCATGTTCAGCACGATCTTGTCGAGACGCGGGATCTGCATCTCGTTGTCGTACTTGAACTGCTCCAGCAGCGCCTTCTTGATGGTCTCGTTGTAGACCTGCTTCAAGCGCGGCGTGTTCTGCGCGGTTTGTGCTGCCTTAGCCATTGATGACTTCTCCCGAGCGCTTGGCGACTCGTACCTTCTTGCCGTCCTTCTCGAGCTTGAAGCCGACGCGGGTCGGCTTGCCGTCCTTGGGGTCGGCGATCGCGAGGTTCGAGAGGTGGATCGGTGCCTCTTTCCTGATCAGGCCGCCTTCCTGCGCCTGGGTCTGGCGCTGGTGGCGAACCACGATGTTGATGCCGCGCACAATGGCCGTGTCTTCCTTCGGCTGCACGGACAGGACTTCGCCGGAGCGGCCCTTGTCCTTGCCGGAAAGCACGACGACCTTGTCGCCTTTGCGGATCTTCTGCATTGTTCCGGCTCCTTACAGCACTTCAGGCGCGAGCGAGATGATCTTCATGTGGTTCTTGGCGCGAAGCTCGCGCGGAACCGGCCCGAAGATACGCGTGCCCACAGGCTCTTTCTTGTTGTCGACGAGAACGGCCGCGTTCTTGTCGAAACGGATCACGCTGCCGTCGGGGCGACGGATGTCCTTGGCGGTGCGTACGACGACCGCCTTCATCACATCACCCTTCTTCACGCGGCCGCGCGGAATGGCTTCCTTGATCGACACCACGATGATGTCGCCGACGGAAGCGTATTTCCGCTTCGAGCCGCCCAGCACCTTGATGCACATGACACGACGGGCGCCGGAATTATCCGCGACGTCGAGGTTTGTTTGCATCTGAATCATGACTGGCCGCCTTCTTCTTCTCTAACGGGACAGGCTGAAAAGCCCCTCCCCGGTCTGTCCAAAATTCGTTCGATTACGCCTGCTCAGGGGTAATGACGACCCAGCGCTTATCCTTGGAAATCGGCTTCGATTCCTGGATGGACACCTGGTCGCCCACCTTGTGGGCGTTGTTTTCGTCATGCGCCTTGTACTTCTTCGACATGCGCACGGTCTTCTTCATCACCGGATGGGTGAAGCGACGCTCGACCTTGACGACGACCGTCTTCTCGTTCTTGTCGCTGACGACGGTGCCCTGCAAAATGCGCTTCGGCATGATTTTCGTCCTTAAGCCTTCTTGCCGGCCGATTTCTCGGCGGCGATGGTCTTGATGCGGGCGATGTCCTTGCGGACTTCCTTCACACGCGCGGTCTTTTCGAGCTGGCCCGTCGCCTTCTGGAAGCGCAGGTTGAACTGCTCCTTCTTCAGCGCGGCAAGATCGGTGTCGAGTTCATCGACGGTCTTCATTCTGATATCGGCGGCTTTCATCGCAACAGCCCTTTCTTATTCAGCGATGCGCTGTACGAAGCGCGTCTTGACCGAGAGCTTGGCTGCACCGAGGCGCAGGGCCTCGCGAGCGATTTCTTCCGACACGCCGTCGATCTCAAACATGACGCGACCCGGCTTGACGCGGCAAGCCCAGTAGTCGACCGCGCCCTTACCCTTACCCATGCGGACTTCGGTCGGCTTCGAGGTGACCGGAACGTCCGGGAACACGCGGATCCACACCCGGCCGGCGCGCTTCATCTCGCGGGTGATCGCGCGGCGGGCCGCCTCGATCTCACGCGCGGTGACGCGGTTCGGCTCCAGCGCCTTCAGACCGAAGCCGCCGAAATCCAGGTTGGTGCCGCCCTTCGCGGTGCCGTGGATGCGGCCCTTGAACTGCTTACGGAACTTTGTGCGCTTTGGCTGCAGCATCGTTCTAACTCCAAATTCCTATGCCAATCAGGCGTTTTCGCGACGACGGCTGCGCTCGGAGCGCTCACCGCCCTGCGAATGATCGCCTTCGGTGGCACGACGTTCCGAGGCCATCGGGTCGTGCTCGAGAATCTCGCCCTTGAACACCCACACCTTGACGCCGCAGATGCCATAGGCGGTCTGGGCTTCGGCGGTGCCGTAGTCGACATCGGCGCGCAGCGTATGCAGCGGCACGCGGCCTTCACGGTACCATTCCATGCGAGCGATTTCGGCGCCGCCGAGACGGCCCGAGCAGTTGATGCGGATGCCTTCGGCACCGAGACGCATGGCCGACTGCACGGCGCGCTTCATGGCGCGACGGAAGGCGATGCGGCGCTCGAGCTGCTGGGCGATCGACTGCGCGACCAGCGTCGCGTCGATTTCCGGCTTGCGCACTTCAACGATGTTGAGGTGCGTTTCGGACTGCGTCATCTCGGTCAGCTTCTTGCGGAGCTTCTCGATGTCGGCGCCCTTCTTGCCGATGATCAGGCCAGGGCGCGCGGCGTGGATGGTGACGCGGCACTTCTTGTGCGGACGCTCGATGACGATCTTCGAGATCGCGGCCTGCTTGAGTTCCTTCTCAAGATACTCGCGGATCTTGAGGTCCTCGTGCAGCAGCTTGCCGTATTCGCCGGTGTTCGCGTACCAACGCGAGTCCCAGGTGCGGTTGATGCCGAGACGGAGACCGATCGGATTGATTTTCTGGCCCATTATGCGGCCTCCCCTTTCTCTTCAACCTCACGAACGACGATCGTGAGATGCGAAAACGGCTTCTCGATGCGGCTGGCGCGACCACGGCCACGAGCGTGGAAACGCTTCATGACGATCGACTTGCCGACATAGGCCTCGGCCACGATCAGGGCGTCGACGTCGAGGTCGTGGTTGTTTTCCGCATTGGCGATCGCCGATTCCAGCGTCTTCTTGACGGTTCCCGAAATGCGCTTGCGCGAGAATTCCAGGTCGTTGAGCGCTGTAGCAACCTTCTTGCCGCGGATCATCGCAGCAACCAGGTTCAGCTTCTGCGGGCTGACGCGGATCGTGCGCAGAACGGCACGTGCCTCGTTGTCAGCAAGCCTGCGCGGAGCTTTGGCCTTGCCCATCGTTATTTCCTCTTCGCCTTCTTATCCGCGCCGTGACCGTAATAGGTCCGGGTCGGAGCGAATTCACCGAACTTGTGGCCGACCATGTCCTCGTTCACCGAGACCGGGACGTGCTTCTGGCCGTTGTAGACACCGAAGGTGAGGCCGACAAACTGCGGCAGGATGGTGGAGCGGCGGCTCCACATCTTGATCACCTCACTGCGACCACCTTCACGAACCTTGTCCACCTTCTTGAGAAGGTAGCCGTCGATGAAGGGGCCTTTCCAAACCGAACGAGTCACTTGGCGTTACCTCTTCTTAGCTCTTGCGCTGATGGCGCGAGCGCACGATGAATTTATCGGTCGCCTTGTTGGACCGCGTCTTCTTGCCCTTGGTGGGCTTGCCCCACGGGGTAACCGGATGACGGCCACCCGAGGTGCGGCCTTCACCACCGCCGTGCGGATGGTCGACCGGGTTCATGGCAACGCCGCGGTTGTGCGGGCGCTTGCCACGCCACACGGTGCGGCCGGCCTTGCCGTCGTTGATGTTGCCGTGGTCGGGGTTCGACACGGCGCCGACGGTGGCAAGGCACGAGCCATGCACGATGCGCTGCTCGCCCGAGTTGAGGCGCAGGATCGCCATGCCCTGGTCACGACCGACGAGCTGGGCATAGGCGCCAGCCGAACGGGCGACCTGGCCGCCCTTGCCGGGCTTCAGCTCGATGTTGTGGACGATGGTGCCCACCGGCATCGACGAAAGCGGCATCGCATTGCCGGGCTTCACATCGACCGCTTCGCCGGCCACGATCTTGTCTCCGGCCTGCAGACGCTGCGGGGCGATGATGTAGTTCAGCTCGCCGTCCTCATACTTGATGAGAGCGATGAAGGCGGTGCGGTTCGGGTCGTATTCCAGACGCTCGACCGTGCCGACCACGTCGAACTTGCGACGCTTGAAGTCGATGATGCGGTACGAACGCTTGTGACCGCCGCCGATGAAGCGGGCCGTGATGCGACCGTAGTTGTTGCGGCCGCCCGACTTGGTCAGACCTTCGGTCAGGCCCTTGACGGGCTTGCCCTTGTAGAGGCCCGAGCGGTCGACGATGACCAGCTGGCGGGTGCTCGGCGTTACCGGGTTAAATTTCTTCAGTGCCATTGTCGTTGTCCTCGCGGCCTAGCTCAGAGACCCGTCGCGACGTCGATCGACTGGCCATCGGCCAGCGTCACAACTGCTCGCTTGACGTCGCCCTGGCGGCCGATCGTGCCGCGGAAGCGCTTCACCTTGCCCTTGCGGACGAGCGTGTTCACAGCCATCACCTTCACGCCGAACAGCGCTTCGACGGCTGCCTTGATCTCCGGCTTCGACGCCTTCTTGGCGACGTTGAAGACCACCTGGTTCTGCTCGGACGCCATGGTCGACTTTTCGGTGATCGCCGGCGAGACGATCACATCGTAATGACGAAGGTCGGTCATTTGAAGCGCTCCTCGAGAGCCTCGACGGCGGCCTTGGAAAGGACCAGCGTGCCGCGGCGCAGAATGTCGTAGACGTTGATGCCCTGGATCGGCAGTACGTCGATGTTCGGAATGTTGGCAGCGGCCCGCTTGAAGCCCTGGTCGAGCTCGGCACCGCCGATGAACAGGGCATTGGTCAGGCCGAGCGTCGCGAAATTCGCGACCAGCGCCTTGGTCTTGGCTTCAGCCAGCTTCAGCTCGTCGACCACGATGATCGAGGAAGCCTTGGCCTTGGCCGACAGCGCATGCTTGAGGCCGAGCGCACGGACCTTCTTGGGAAGGTCATGCTCATGGCTGCGGGCAACCGGGCCGTGGGCCTTGCCGCCGCCGCGGAACTGCGGAGCGCGAGCCGAATGGTGACGGGCGCGGCCCGTACCCTTCTGCTTGTACATCTTGGCGCCGGTGCGGGCGATGTCCGCGCGGCCCTTCGCCTGATGCGTGCCCTGCTGCTTCTTGGCGAGCTGCCAGCGCACGACGCGCTGCAGGATGTCTTCGCGCGGCTCCAGGCCGAAGATCTCTTCCGAGAGCTTCACCTTGCCGGCGTCCTTGCCGCCGAGGGTGGTGATCTTGAGGTCCATTATTCCGCTCCCTCAGTGGCCGGAGCCTGTTTGGTGGCCGCCCGGATCGCTGCCGGCTTCGGCGCGTTGGCAGGCAGCGCCGACTTGACGGCGTCGCGAACCAGGATCCAGGCACCCTTGGTGCCGGGAACCGCGCCGCGGATCAGGATCAGACCGCGATCGGCGTCGGTCGAAACGACCTCGACGTTCTGGGTGGTGACGCGCGTGTCGCCCAGGTGGCCGGCCATCTTCTTGCCCTTGAACACCTTGCCGGGGTCCTGGCGCTGACCGGTCGAACCGTGCACGCGGTGCGACAGCGAGTTACCGTGGGTGGCACGGCCGCCGCCGAAATGGTGACGCTTGATAACGCCCTGGAAGCCCTTACCGGTCGAAGTGCCCGTCACGTCGACCTTCTGGCCGGCGACGAAATGCTCGACCGTGATCTCGGCGCCGACGTCGAGCATGTTGTCGGCGGAGACGCGGAATTCCGCGACCTTCGACTTCGGCTCCACGGAGGCGGCAGCGAAGTGGCCGCGCAGGGCCTTCGACGTGTTCTTCACCTTGGCAAGGCCAACGCCGAGCTGGACGGCGGTGTAGCCGTTCTTCTCCTGCGTGCGCTGAGCCACGACCTGGCAGCTCTCCATGCGGAGAACGGTAACGGGGACATGCTCGCCGGCATCGTTGTAGATGCGGGTCATTCCCACCTTCTGTGCAATTACACCTGAACGCATAGGTTCATCTTCCTTCAGAGGAGCTGGCCGGGTTTCCCCACCGGCTCATGTTTCAGCTCTTAGAGCTTGATTTCGACGTCCACGCCGGCGGCCAGATCGAGCTTCATCAGCGCATCGACCGTCTGCGGGGTCGGGTCCACGATGTCGAGAAGGCGCTTGTGAGTGCGCATTTCGAACTGCTCGCGGCTCTTCTTGTCGACGTGCGGCGAGCGGTTGACCGTGAACTTCTCGATCCTGGTCGGCAGCGGGATCGGGCCGCGGACATTGGCGCCGGTGCGCTTGGCCGTGGAAACGATTTCCCGCGTCGAGGCGTCGAGCACGCGGTGATCGAACGCTTTAAGTCGGATGCGGATATTCTGTCCGTTCATGCGTCTATTCCTTGTTCTGGCGCGGCGCGGGCGTATCCGCGCCCGCGACAGATCTCTTGTTCTTCTTACTCGACGATGGAAGCGACGATGCCGGCGCCGACGGTGCGGCCGCCTTCACGGATAGCGAAGCGCAGCTTCTCTTCCATGGCGATCGGCACGATCAGCTCGACGTCAACGGTGATGTTGTCGCCAGGCATAACCATCTCCGTACCAGCCGGCAGCGTCACGATGCCGGTCACGTCCGT
>NZ_JBFRGM010000044.1:0-12029 GCF_052115345.1 Mesorhizobium sp. 2RAF21
TCTCGTGCTTCAACGAACTCAGCATGGTTGGAGCGGCGGCAATGCAGATGATTAAAGAGGGCGCGCTAGGCCCTCTCAACTGAGCCGTGAAGGGTCTTTGAGGGCCACTTAAAGGCTATTCTTGCCACGCGTTTTGCTCTAAAACCGCGTGTCAAAAACTCAAAACCGCGCGACACGCTACACCCATATCGGCGGTTCCACGCTCGCGGCCGAACTGAAGGCGGTGTCGGCCGACCACATGAACTTCACCGCGCCTGAGGAATATGCGGCGCTGCGCGAAGCCGGCGTGGTGTGCGTGGTCATGCCGGCGCTCGACTTCGCCGTCGGCCATGCGCGCCCCTTCGACGCGCGCGCGATGATGGATGCCGGCATGACGCTGGCGCTCGCCACCGACATGTGTCCGGGCTGCTGGCTGGAATCGATGCCTTTCGTCGTCCAGCTCGCCTGCCGGCTCTACAAGTTCAGCCCGGCCGAAGCGATCCGCGCCGGCACGCTGCATGCCGCCCGCGCGCTGAAGCGGGGCGACCGCATCGGCTCGCTGGAAGTGGGCAAACAGGCCGACATCGCCGTCTTCCCCTACGAGCGCTACGAGGACATGGCCTACCGGCTGGGCCGCGGCCGGGCGCGGCTGGTGATGAAGGCCGGACAGGTCGTGTTCGACGATCGCGAGCGGGCGCGCTGATCCGGCGTTCGCGCCGCAGGGAGGGAGCAACCATGTCCACCGTCTACGAGGTCGAACACCTGCATCAGCCGGACGGCTGGCTTTCTCCGGGCTATGTCGAGATCGGCGAGGATGGCGTCATCGTTTCCGTATCGGGCGCCAGGCCGCCGGAAAGATCGGTGGAGCGGTTGAATGGGTTCGGCGTGCCAGGCCTGTCGAACCTGCATTCGCACGCCTTTCAGCGCGCGCTGGCCGGCCGCACGGAGTTCGTCACGACGGCCCGCGCGGAGGACAATCTGTGGACCTGGCGCAAGGAGATGTACCGCATGGTGGATCGCCTGACGCCGGAGGATTACGAGGCGATCGGGGCGCTGGTCTATCTGGAGATGCTCCAGTTCGGCATGACGGCCGTCTGCGAATTCCACTATGTCCACCACCTTCCCGGCGGCGGCGCCCATGCCAATCCTGCGGAGATGTCGGACAGGCTGATCGCGGCGGCGGCCGAGACCGGCCTCGGCATGACCATGCTGCCGGTGCTTTATGCGCATGGCGGCATCGGCAAGCCGCTGGAGGCGACGCAGAAGCGCTTCGCCCATTCGGTCGACGCCTATCTGAAGCTGATCGAGACCCTGCACGCGCGCCGCGCCGCCCATCCCAATCTCAATGTCGGCATGGCGCTGCACTCGCTGCGCGCCGTCACGCCCGACGAGGTGCGGGCGGCGCTGGCGGGCATGAAGGCGATCGATCCCGGCGCCCGGCTTCACATCCATGTCTCGGAAACGACTCATGAGGTGGCGGAGGTCGAAGCAGGGCTGGGCGCGCGCCCGGTGCAATGGCTGCTCGACAATATCGGACTGGGGCCGGACTGGTGCCTCGTCCACGCCACCCATCTCGACACTTCCGAGATCGCCGGCCTGGCCGCCAGCGGCGCGGTGGCCGGCCTCTGCCCGCTCACCGAGGCGACCATGGGCGACGGCTTCTTCCCTCTGGTCGAGTACCACGCCGCCGGCGGCGCCTTCGGCATCGGCACCGACAGCCACTACGGCGCTTCGACCGCCGCTGAACTGCGCATGCTGGAATGCGGCAAGCGCCTGGAGCTGCGCCGCCGCAACGTCATCGCGCGGCCAGACCGGGCGCATGCGGAACGTGAGGTACACAGCGGCCGCGTGCTGTTCGACACCGCGCTTGCGGGCGGCGAGCAGGCTTCGGCGCAAGGCGGCGGCGGGCTGATCGCAGGCAGGCGGGCGGATATGGTCATGCTCGACGCCGGCAGTCTTCCGCTGCTCGGGCACGGGCCGCAAACCGTGCTGGACGCCTGGATTCTCGGGGGTCCGCAGAACCCGGTTCGCGATGTCATGGTGGCCGGCAACTGGGTCATCCGCGATGGCCGCCATCCGCGCGAAGCCGCGATCCGCGAAGCCTATCGGCGCACGATGGCAAGGCTTGTCCGATAGTCGCGCGGATTCAACCGGCCGCTCAACCGCATCGACCCGTTTTACCAGACATACGGTCCAGCTTGATCGAATCGCCTTTCTACATCATGTCTCCGCGTGCAATAGCGCGAAAGCGCGCGTTGAACGCGTCGATAGAGCTCCGCGATCGCGACCGTGAAATCGAAAGTCGCTTTCGACGGACCGCGAACCATGGGATCGCAATCGTTGTCGCTCAGGTATAGTGGCCATATCGGTTCCATGCTTGGCCTCCCGTTAGATCGTGGCTAGCGATATCAGTGGAGTTCCCTTGGACCGCGACACCCCTATCGACGCTTTCAATTGCATTGATAGGTATATGTGACTTAAGCATCAATCACCCGCCGGGACATGTCAAGCTTTCGCGGCGCTGCCAGGTCGGTTGCCTCGGTCCTGCATTTAACAAGCCGGCCCCGGAACCGGCGCCGCGCTTCTATCGACCGCAAAATCCGTCGGCTCAAGGAAATTGCGCATGCGCGCGACAAAATCGCGCTTGACAATCCATCCTCTACAAAGTTGTCTATGTGAGTATATACTTATCATCGATTGGCGCTGTGCGGCGCTGTGGAGGAATCGGTGGGAAAAGCCCGCGTCGTGCCAATGCACTCCGCCGGACGGCCGGATCGGACCGGGTCGCGCCGACAGGTCGGCGCGGCGTGTCTCGATGTATCGCGCCGGCAGGACTTCGTTTGGGCGGACTGCCTGTTTCAAGGTTTTTCAACGTCGCCAGGGCGACAAGAAGGGGAGTGAAGACATGAGCATTGGATGTTTTGGTCGAATTCGACTCGCTTCGGGTGTCGCGGCCGCGCTGCTGTCGGTCGGATCGATGCTCGCGGGACCGGCCAATGCCGATACCGCCATTTCCACCAGCATGGACGCGAAACTCAACGCCATGCTGCCGGCCAAGCTGAAGGAGGCCGGCAAGATCAGGGTCGCCAGCAACGTCGAATATCCGCCCTTCGAATATTACGACACCGACAACACCACCATCATCGGCCTGGATAAGGATCTCGCGGAAGCGATCGGCCAGAAGCTCGGCGTGAAGCTGGAATTCGAGAACATGAGCTTCGACGCCATCATCCCGGCGCTCGCCGCCAATCGCTACGACATGGCCATGTCGGCAATGACCGACACCGAGGAGCGGCGCAAGAAGGTCGATTTCGTCGACTATTTCATCTCCGGCGGCGGCTTCCTGGTCAAGCACGGCAACCCCAAGAACATCCACAGCCTCGCCGACATCTGCGGCGTAACCGCCGCCATCGACAAGGGCACCACCGAGATCGAGGACGCGAGGCTGGCCTCCGAGGAGTGCGTGAAGGCCGGCAAGCCGGAGGTCAAGGTCGAGGTGCATCCCGGCACCAGCAAGATCGTGCTGGCCCTGCAATCCGGGCGTGCCGACGTGGCGATGATCGACACGTCCGCCGGTGCCTATATCTCGCAGCAGCACCCGGGCGAGTTCGAGGTGCCGGACGCCTCCTACGCGCCGCGCCCCTATGGGCTGGTGCTGCCCAAGGAGTCGGACGACCTGGCCAAAGCCCTGCAGGCCACGGTGCAGGCGCTGATCGACGAGGGCACCTACGCCAAGATCCTGGCGAAGTGGGGCCAGGAAGTCGGCGCCGTCAAGGAGGTGACGATCAACGAGGGCGCCGGCCTGTAAGGCGCCCCATCAGACCGGGCCGGAAAGCGGAATCCGATTTCCGGCCCGATGCCCGGACAGATGGACAGGGCGGCGGCACGGTTTCGTCCGGACACCCACCGCTCCAGCCGCCACCGGGCGGCCAATATCTCCAGGAGTGCGACGTCATGTCGGCCAGCAAGACCGGTTCCGAAGGAAGGAAAAGCGATCCCACGATCGACCTGGCAATCAGGCCGGCAAGGCATCCGTGGCGCTGGGTGGCCATGGCCTTCGTGGCCCTGCTGGCGGCGATGCTGGTGCAGACGCTTTTCACCAATCCACGCTTCGAGTGGGCGGTGGTGGGCCAATACTACTCCTCGCAGACCATTCTGCTGGGCGTGCGCCGCACCCTCGAACTGACGGCCATCGCCATGGTGCTGGGCATCTCGCTCGGCGTGGTGCTGGCGGTCATGCGCCTCTCGCCCAATCCGATCCTGTCGGGTTCGTCCTGGCTGTTCGTGTGGTTCTTCCGGGGCTCGCCGCTGCTGGTGCAGTTGTTGCTGTGGTACAATCTGTCCGCTCTGTTTCCCAACATCTCGCTAGGCATACCCTTCATCGGCCCGGAGTTCGTCCAGCTCGACGCCAATGCGCTGATCACGCCCTATACCGCGGCCATATTGGGCCTCAGCCTCAACGAGGCCGCCTATAGCGCCGAGATCATCCGCGCGGGCATCATCTCGATAGACCACGGCCAGACCGAAGCGGCCCAGTCCATCGGCATGTCGCGGGGCCGGCTGCTGCGACGGGTGGTGCTGCCGCAGGCTATGCGCGTCATCATCCCGCCGCTCGGCAACGACACCATCAACATGCTCAAGATGTCGGCGCTGGTCTCCATCATCGCCGTGCCGGAACTGCTGTTCGCGGCGCAGACGATCTACACGCGAACGTTCGAAACGATCCCGCTGCTGATGGTCGCGGTCATCTGGTACCTGATCATCGTCTCGATCCTGAGCGTCATCCAATACTATATCGAGCGCCACTACGCCCGAGGCGGCAGCCGCAGCCTGCCGTCAACGCCGGTGCAAAGCATCCGCAATTTCCTCGGCCTCTCCCGCCGCCGCCCGCTCGAGGCCGAGGGGAAAGGAAGCGCGTCATGACCGGTCGGATCGAGCAATCCGCCAGGGTGATGGTGCAGGCGACAGGCGTGCGCAAATCCTTTGGCGCCCTCGAAGTGCTCAAGGGGATCAACCTGTCGCTTGCGAACGGGCAGGTCATGTGCCTGCTCGGCCAATCGGGTTCGGGCAAGAGCACGTTCCTGCGCTGCATCAACCATCTGGAGCGCATCGACCACGGCCGCATCCGGGTCGACGGCGAGTTGATCGGCTACAAGGAAGGCAACGGCTATCTCCAGGAAATGCACGAGCACGAGATCGCGCGCCAGCGCATCCACATCGGCATGGTGTTCCAGCATTTCAATCTTTTCCCGCACATGACCGTGCTGCAAAACGTCATCGAAGGGCCGATCGGCGTGAAGCGCGAGCCGCGCCAGGAGGTGACGGAACGGGCACACGCCATCCTGAAGCGGGTCGGCCTGGCCGAGAAGGTCAACGCCTATCCGCGCCAGCTTTCGGGCGGTCAGCAGCAGCGCGTCGCCATCGCGCGGGCGCTGGCCATGCGGCCCAAGCTGATCCTGTTCGACGAGCCGACCAGCGCGCTCGACCCTGAACTGGTTTCCGACGTGCTGGACGTCATGCGCGACCTGGCCGAAAGCGGCATGACCATGATCGTCGTCACGCATGAAATCGCCTTCGCCCGTGAGGTGGCCGACCGCGTGGTGTTCATGGCCGGAGGCGAGATCGTCGAGGAAGGTCCGCCGGCCGAGGTGCTGGGCAGGCCCGCCCATCCGCAGACGCAGGCCTTCCTCGCCAAGGTGCTTGTGTAGGGAAGGGCAGGGCGCGCCGTCAGGTTCCCCTGCCCGCAGACAACATTCTAACCATCGTGGGAGGTTTCGATGAAATTCCGAATTCTCAACAAAGGCATGGTCACGGCGATCGCCGCTCTTGCCTGCGCCGCCTTCTCGGGCCTTCCGCCCGCCGCCGCCGACGAGGCGCCGGTCAGGATCGGGTTCTTCTCGCCGCAGACGGGCTTCGGCGCGCCGGACGGACGCAGCGCGCTGGCCGGCGCGCAGCTGGCGATCAAGCAGGTCAACGACGCCGGGGGCATTGACGGACACCGGCTCGAACTCGTGCCCTACGACGACGGCAGCGACCCCAAGCAGGGCGCCACCATCGCGACCAAACTGACCTCCCAGGACGGCGTTGTGGCAGCGGTCAGCGGCTCCTACAGCCCGCAGACACTGGCCGCCGCAACGATCTTCCAGCGCGCCAAGACGGTGCTGGTTTCGGCCTATGCGGTCAATCCGGGCATTCCCAAGACCGGAAGCTACATCTTCCTCCAGGACGCCAACGGCACCGTGCAGGGCCGCGCCGGGGCCAAGTTCCTCGCGGACAAGGGGATCAAGAAACCGGCTGTCATTTCCATCGACAACGATTTCGGCAATGCGCTGGTCGAAGGTTTCGTCGCCGAAGCGCCCAAGCTCGGCATGACGGTCGTCTCCACCGACAAGAATCAGTTCGGGGAAAAGGATTTCGGCACCATCATTCGCCGCGTGATCGCATCGGGCGCCGATGCCATCTACCTCGTCCAGTACGTCGCGGAGGGCAAGCAGTTCCTGCGCGACTGGGCACAGGCGGACGGAAAGCTGACGCTGCTCAGCACCGAGGGCATCGATTCCGCCGGCTTCTACTCGATCGGCAAGCTCGCCGACGGGCTGATGTTCACCACCAACCTCAACCGTGACAGCAAGAGCGAAGAGACCCAGCAATTCCTGTCGGACTTCGCCAAGGCCTACGACTTCCCCGTCGACATGGTCGCGGCCTCGTCGCACGACGCGGTGATGCTGGTGGTCGACGCGATCCGCAAAAACGGCACGACGGCCGCCGACGTCAAGGCCGGGCTCGACGCGCTGCGTGATTTCAAGGGCGCCACCGGGACCTTCGAACGCTTCACGGAAAACCGCGAGGTCATCAAGCCGATCCAGATCCAGGTCTTCGACGACGGCAAGATTTCCAGCGCCGGCGTCGTATCCGACCC
Source organism: Mesorhizobium sp. 2RAF21 (assembly GCF_052115345.1). Lineage (NCBI taxonomy): Bacteria > Pseudomonadati > Pseudomonadota > Alphaproteobacteria > Hyphomicrobiales > Phyllobacteriaceae > Mesorhizobium > Mesorhizobium sp. 2RAF21. The sequence goes on from NZ_JBFRGM010000044.1 coordinate 6,899, forward strand.
GGCCATCATCACGCCGTGAGCCCCGAGGCCGGATCGTAATGACCTATATCCTCATCCAGGGCATCGTGGTCGGCTCGCTCTACGCGCTGATCGCGATCGGGCCGTCGCTGGTCTACGGGCTGATGGGCGTGCTCGATGTCGCCAGCGCGGCGGCGCTGACGCTGGGCGCCTACCTGCTGCTCGTCGTCTTCCAGGCCAGCGGCAGCGTCCTGCTTGGGGTGGCCGCGGCGCTGGTTATTGCCGGCGCCGTCGGCTGGATTTTCCAGAAAAGCCTGTATGTCCCGATCCTGGACCGAGGCCCCATCGTCACGCTGATAACGAGTATCGGGGTCTATATTTGTGCAGACGAGCTGTTCCGCCTGGTATGCGGCCCCTTGCAGCAAAGCCTGGGCATCCAGACCGCAATCCCGGACGTACATATTGCGGGCGTCGAGGTGACCGGGATAAACCTGCTTGTCATCGTCATCGGCGTCGGGCTGCTGCTGCTGACCTGGCTGGTGCTGACCAAAACGCGTTACGGCGTGGTCTGGCGGGCGGTGGCGCAGGACCGCGACATCGCTTCGGCCGTGGGGATCGACAGCAAGAAGGTAATCGGCGGCGTTTTCGTCATCGGCTATGCGCTGAGCGCGCTGGCCGGCATCCTCTACGCGCTGAAATACGACAGCGTCATACCCACCATGGGCGACGTTCCCGCCTATAAGATGCTCGCCATCATCATCCTCGGCGGCCTCGGCAGCCCTCTCGGCACCATCGCCGCCGCCTTTCTCGTCGGGCTGGTGGAGACGGCCGTGGTCGCGCGGTTCGGCTTCGTCGTCCCGCGTGACGCGATCGCCTTCGCGGCGCTCGTGCTGGTGCTGCTCATCCGGCCGCAGGGCCTTATCCCATCCCGCGTGGTGCGCGCATGAGCTACCTGCTTGTCCTGCTGATCACGGTGGCCATCCTGTCGACGGTCACCGTCAGCCTCAACATGGTGGTGGGCTATACCGGCCAGCCAAACCTCGGCCAGAGCGCCGTCTTCGGCATCGGCGCCTACTTCGCCGCCGTGTTCGCGACTTCCTACAGCATGCCGTTCTGGTTCTGCTTCCTGACCGCCGGGCTGGCGGCGGGCGTCGCCGGCGCGCTGATCGGCGCCATCAGCCTGCGCCTGCACCAGGACTTTTTCGCCATAACGACGCTGGGCCTGAACTTCATCGTGGTCGCCACCTTCCAGACCCTGCCGTTTTTCGGTGGCGCCACCGGGCTCTATGGCATCCCCCTGCCGACGATCGGCGGGTATGAACTGGACTATCCGGGTCTGGCCGTCTGTTCGCTGCTTCTTTTGTCGTGCACGGTGGGTGTCAGCCTGCTGGTCAACCGCAGCTGGTTCGGCGGCATCCTGCAGGCGGTCCGCGAGGACGAAACCTTGGCGGCGTCGCTCGGCGCGCCGGTGGCGCGGTACAAATCGACCATATTCGTCATCAGCTCGATCTTCGCCGGCTTTGCCGGATGCCTCTACGCCTACTTCCTCAGCACGGTGTCTCCGCAGACTTTCGGATTCAACGATTCGGTCCTGTTCCTGGCGATGCTTCTGATCGGCGGTTCGGCGACAATCCGGGGAGCCATTTTCGGTGCGGTGCTGCTGACCATCATCCCCGAACTGTTCCGGTTCGCTTCGGAATACCGGATGCTGATCTTCGGCGCCGTGCTGGTCCTCGTCCTGCGCTTCCACCCGCAAGGCATCATCGGCGAGGATAGCCTGATCGCGCGCTGGACGGCCAATGTCTTCGCCGGCAAGAGAGCCCGCTCATGACCGCGCCCTTGCTTGAACTGAAGGCCGTTACCAGGCGCTTCGACGGGCTGGTCGCGCTTTCCAACGTGAACATGGCCGTGATGCCCGGCGAATTCGTTTCGGTCATCGGACCGAACGGGGCCGGCAAATCCACCCTCTTCAACGTCATCACCGGTCTGCTCGCGCCGAGCGAAGGCACGGTCGCCGTCAACGGGGACACCGTCCGAAAATTCCGCCCCGACCTGCTTCATGCCCGCGGCCTTGCCCGCACGTTTCAGGTCGTACGCGCGGTCGGTTCCCTTTCCATCCGCGACAACGTCATGCTCGGGGCGGCGGGGCCACGGCTCCGTGGCCTGGCGGCGCCGTTCCGGTCCAGGTCGGGAGAGCCGGAATTGCAGGAACGGGTAGACGAACTGCTCCGGTTCACCGAGCTTGCCGATGTCGCCGGGCAGAGCGCGAGGGAGGCGTCACCCGGCCACCTTCGCCGCATGGAAATCGCACGCGCGCTGGCCGGCAATCCCGAAATGATCCTGATGGACGAGCCGGCGGCGGGCATCGGCGCAGACGGCCTGCAACCGCTGAAGGAACTGATCGGGGCCATCCACAAGCGCGGAATATCGGTGCTGCTGGTCGAGCATTACGTCGGGCTGGCGCTTTCGCTTTGCGACCGCGCAATCGTGCTGGAAAGCGGCAAGATCCTTGCCGAGGGGCCGCCGGACGCAATCCGCGCCGACCAGCGCGTCATCGATGCCTATCTGGGGCCGCAGCACTCGAACGCGCCTGCAACGACCAAGGACAAGTCATGAGTGCGTCCGATATTCTGCTCGATGTAAACGGGCTGGCTGCCGGGTATCGCCGGACCGAAGTGCTGCACAATGTGTCGCTGAAGGTCGGGCGCGGCGAATTCGTCACCGTGCTGGGCGCCAACGGCGCCGGCAAATCGACGCTGATCAAGTCCCTTGTCGGCCTGCTGCCGGCACGGGGTTCCGTGACCTTTCAGGGAGCGCCCCTGCTTGGGCTTGAACCGCACCGGCGCGTAGCCGCCGGGCTCGCCTACGTGCCGGAAGGACGGCGCGTGTTCCCCGCGCTGACGGTCGCGGAAAACCTCCAGGTGGCGAACAGAACCCGGCGCGGCGGCGCAGTCGAGGAAATCTACGGCATCTTCCCCAAGCTGGCGCAACGGAAGGACCAGCTTGCCGGCACCATGTCCGGCGGCGAACAGCAGATGCTGGCGCTGGGCCGCGCGCTGATCAGCAAGCCGGCCTTGCTGCTTGCCGACGAGATTTCGCTTGGCCTGGCGCCGCTGATCGTGGAATCGCTGTTCGAGGTGCTGGTGCGGCTCAACCGCGAGGGAATGGCCATTCTTCTTGCCGAGCAGAACGCGCGCGAAGCGTTCGGCCACGCACATACGGCCTATGTCATGGAAACGGGACGCATCACCATGAGCGGCCCCGCCGCAGAGATGGCAACAGACCCTCGGATCGTCGACGCTTACCTGCGGATGAGTTGAAGGGACGATTCGTTCTCATCGACCGGCCAGGCTCGCGTTCAGGAAAGGAAATCGAGGCTGGCGCGGACACCCCAGTATGCGCCGGTTGGTCCAACCATCATGCGACGCGGGTCAAAAGCACGTGAATTGATAGTGTCTTTCCACGCTGGATAACTGTTACCGACAATTAACGACATTCCCCACCGCGGCGACAAGCATCTCTCCCAGACGCACCGAAGCGCGCGAGCGCGCCTGCTCGGGCGGCGCGATCAGCGCGAGATCGTAGAGCGGGGCATTCTTCAGCGGCCGCACTTCCGCATCGAGCGCGCCCTCGAAATAGTGGGCGGTGACAGGGTCGACCAACGCGATGCCCAGTCCCGCCATTGCCAGGTGGGCGGCCGTCGGGGAGATGTAGGCGTCGATGCGGGTTTTCCCCTGGATCATCCGGGCCAGCGAGGTGTTTTCGCATAAGGCCAGCATGTACCCCATGCCGGGCACGATCAGCGCCAGGTCGCCGCTCTCGGCGACGTCGAAGACCTTGCCGGCTTCGCCAAGTCCCTTGTGACCGGGCGCTCCAAGTACAATATAAGGCAATCGCCACCGAGCCACGACGTTGATGTCGCGGACGTCGTTGAGCGGACTGACCAAGCCGAGGTCGAACCGGCGCGTCCTTACCCATTGGACGATGCGCTGTGAGCCGCGCAACTCCACGGTGATCGAAATGTCGCCGAATGCTTTCCGCCACGCGCTGACCGCAGCATCCTGACATGCCCAAAGCAGCAGTCCTCGTCGACTTGGTCTCCGACACCGCGACCCGACCCTCGCCGGCAATGCGCTCGGCGATGGCGTCCGCAGCGGTCGGCGACGAACAGCGAGGGGAAGACCGCACGACGTTGAAACTGGAGGAACGCGTGGCGGATTTGCTCGGTCATGAAGCGGCACTCTTTCTTCCATCCGGGACGATGTGCAACCAGATCGCGTTCCTGGTGCATTGCCGCCCTGGGGACGAGATCATCTGTGCCTCAAATGCGCATGTCTTCGGCTCGGAGGCGGCAGGTGCTGCCGCGCTTGCAGGAGCGCAGTTTCGCCCGATTGAAACCCCATCCGGTATTTTCACGGCAGGCGATGTCCAGCCGCTGTTGCGCGCCCCGCGCCATCGCTCTCCGTGCAGCCGTGTCGTCACGATCGAGCAGACGACCAACCGGGGCGGTGGGCGAATATGGACTCGCGCCGGCATCGCGGAGCTCGCCGCCCTGTCTCGTGCGCACGGGCTCGCCCTTCATATGGACGGGGCGCGGTTGCTCAATGCAGCGGTAGCGGCAAACAAGCCCGCCGCAACCTTCAGTCAGCTTTGCGACAGTGCGTGGATCGATTTGTCGAAGGGCTTAGGTTGCCCCTTTGGCGTGGTCTTAGCCGGCCCGGCTCAGTTCATCGAGGAGGCGCTGGTGTGGAAACATCGCCTAGGCGGCGCCATGCGCCAGTCGGGGTCATGGCCGGTGTCGGCCTCTACGCTCTTGACAACAATGTTCAGCGATTATCCGAGGACCATCATAAGGCGAGGCGGTTTGCCGATACGCTGCGTCGCGTACCCGGAGTGCGCGTCATCCCCGAGGGCGACGTAACCAACATCGTGCTGCTGGACTTGTCGGGAACAGGCGTCGAAGCGCACGCGCTGGCCGATGACCTGATGGCGTTGGGCATACGCTTGAGCGTAGAAGGGACTTTTGTCAACGGCGGAGCAAAAACCGGCCACGGGGCGGCGTAAAAGTCGGCCACTTGGCGCCGCAAGCGGGGAACGTCGGGAGGGCGTAGCCCGACCAGAGTTTCCCGCTTGCGGCGCCGGCGTTTTTTGTTGGGGTTTCAGCCGACCTTTC
>NZ_JBFRGM010000045.1:0-11039 GCF_052115345.1 Mesorhizobium sp. 2RAF21
CGACTGGTTCAACCACCGCCGGCTGCTGGAGCCTATCGGCAACATCCCGCCAGCCGAAGCCGAGGAACGCTACTACGCCATGCTGGAAGAACCAGCCATGGCCGCATAACTTAAACCAAACGGCCTCTGGCAAACCCGGCGCGGTTCACCTTTCCAAGTCCGTCCTGGTCGTTGCGAATTGCTGCCAACGCCCCCAGTACCGCGCAGAACATGATGACGTAGATCACATAGGTTCCGATTTGATCCACCTTATTTCCTCCAACTGATCTTCGCTTAAAGCGAATTGACCAGCTTTAGTGTAAAGTGAAGCCACACAACACCACATGATTTTGACGACTTCAATCGTATTTGCGCACATTTTATGAGGCTAAGAGTGGGAGTTAGTGATTTTGTAAAGGTAAATTGACTAGTTTGCGGCTCGCGGGCCGTCGGGGGCCTGGGTTGTTTGGAGGAAGCAATGTTTGTCAGGACCGCAACTGCAAGGAATATGGTGGGGATCGTCGCTGCCGGAGTCGTAACAACGGTCGCCACCGCCGGAGTTCTACTGGGACTGTCCTACAAGGCGCTTGAAAGGCACTCTATTTCCGAAATGACGACGGTCGCCCATGAGAGCGCCGGAAGGGTACAGGCGGTCTTTGCGCGAGCGGAAAGTCTAGCGAATCAGGCGAGTTCGGCGATTGCTGCCATTCAAGACGGTCCTGAGCCGAATCGGGAGTTGGTGACCCGAGTGTTCTCTCGAATGATCGCGGAAAATGAATTCGCACTCGGTTTGAGCACTTGTTGGGAGCCAGGCGCTTTTGACGGCAGAGATAAAGCCTTTGTCGGCACGACGACCTCCGACGGGACCGGCCGGTTTATCCCCTATTTCGTGCGGGCAAAGGGAGAGGTGAGCGTGACGCCGCTTGTCGATTACGACAAGCCTGGCGCGGGCGACTGGTATCTAGTGCCCAAAAGCACCAAGCAGCGGCTCCTTATGGAGCCGTATACCTATTCTATCGACGGGGCGGACGTCCTGATGACGTCGTTTATGGTCCCACTCGTCAAGGGTGACCAATTTCTTGGTACGGTTGGGGTAGATTTGGCGCTGGACGCGCTTGCGAGCGATCTCTCAACTCTTCGTCCACTAGGAAGCGGACACGTCGCGCTTGTTTCGGCTAGTGGGATGATCATCAGTCACTCCAATCCTGCCGCGCGCGGCAAGAGCCTTGAGGCAGCGGGTCTGGACGCGCAGGGTTGGCGCGAAATAATCGCCCACCCTGGCGTGACTGGCGTCCTGCCGGGCGCGGATGGCAGCGGTCCTGACGTGGCCCTGGCCGTTCCTGTCGATCTTCTGCCTGGGACGACTTGGTACGCCGTCGTCGTGGTGCCAAACGCCGTACTTTATGCGAGCGTTCAGACCCTGGCCATTACGTCGTTTGCCATAATCGCCATCGCGGCCGTGCTGCTTGTTACGATCGCAGCGGTGCTGGCAGGCCGGTTCCATCGGCGTTTGAGCCGGGTAATCGCCGCGACCGCCGACATTGCCGCAGGGCGAACGGTTGGGGAGCTGGCTGATTCCCTTTCGCAAGACGAAATCGGTGAAATGGCTCGAGCGCTCGGCGTTTTGGAAAGCGCTGCACGCGCGAAAGATTCTCTGGAACGGCAAGCAGAGCAGAACCTCGCAAGAGAGGATGAAGAGCGGCAGGCGCGGAGCGCGGAAGCGGAAATGCGGGAGAAGCAAACGCGCTCGGCGGTGACCCTGCTTGGTGATGCGCTTCACGCACTGGCTGGGGGCGACACGACATGCCGGATTGGTGAGCCATTTGCGGGAAGCCTCGACGAAGTGCGGCAGAGTTTCAATGCATCTGCGGAGAAGCTCCAGGCCGCGCTAAATTCGGTGGGAAAGAACGCCCACGCGATCGCCGCGGGCACTTCGCAAATCAGCAGCGCTGCGGACGACCTCGCGAAACGCACTGAACAGCAGGCAGCCTCGGTCGAGCAGACGGCTGCTGCTGTCGAGGAAATCACCTCTTCGGTCCGTGACACGACAAAACGTGCGGAGGAGGCTGGCATGCTTGTCGAAACCGCACGCGCTAGCGCCGAGCGATCCGGGGCGATAGTTCAGCGAGCCGTCTCGGCGATGGGCGAAATCGAAACGTCGTCTCGCGAGATATCGAACATTATCGGCGTAATTGACGATATCGCGTTCCAGACGAATCTCCTTGCATTGAACGCGGGCGTTGAAGCGGCGCGGGCCGGCGAAGCTGGAAAAGGGTTCGCCGTAGTAGCTCAGGAAGTCCGGGAACTCGCACAACGTTCTGCCTTGGCAGCACGCGAGATCAAGGCGCTGATCGCCCGCTCGAGCGATCAGGTTAGCGCCGGCGTCGATTTCGTCGGTGAAACCGGCGCTGCGCTGACAGACATTGCCAGCCAGGTGCAAGAGATAGATCGTCACGTCGCAGCGATCGTGCTCGCGGCGAGGGAGCAATCGACATCGCTCCACGAGATCAGCACATCAGTGAATTCGATCGATCAAGGGACGCAACGCAACGCTGCCATGGTGGAAGAACAGAACGCTGCGGCTCATTCTCTGATGTCTGAGGTCAGATCGCTGAACGACCTGCTCGCACAGTTCAGACTTGATCGCCTTCCTACGTCAACCGCACTGCGTTTCGTGGCATAGTTCAATGACCGAGCGCGCCGCTCCGTTGCACGAACTCCACCGACGATTTCGGATCGCCGGTGGAGCAAATTTCCCACAGATAGCCACGAAACCCTGCGACTTTGATAGGTGTTGACCTCGTAAATTTGCAGAATTTGCCACAACGTTCCCACAAAATACGTTGACATCCGTGGAGATCGGCCACAAAGTCCCCCTCAAGAGCGCGACAAGCGCCGATTTAGGTAGCCAACCAATAAAGGGGTTCGATATGTCAAACTGGAGAAGAGTCTTTCAGGTGGTCGGTTTTGGAGCTGCATTGCTCACGGCCACGCATTCCTACGCTGTGGAATCGCCCGATCCGATCAAGCTCACGCTTAACGACTGGTCGGGCCAGCTTCTTTCAACCAAGATAATGGGCGGCGTGCTCAAAGCGGCCGGCTACAATGTTGAGTATGTTCAAGCCGACTACCTCGCTCAGTTGACCGGCATGCAGTCGGGAGACCTGGACGTCGCTATGGAAATCTGGGCCACCACGGCTCGTGACGCGCTGGAGGCCGCCGTCGCGACTGGCAAGGTGGTCAACCTGGGCGAGACCGGAATGGTTGCCAAGGAAGAGTGGTGGGTTCCGGAATACATGATTGCCAAGTGCCCCGGCCTTCCGGACTGGAAGGCTTTGGACAAGTGCGCTGACCAGTTTTCGACCCCGGAAACCGCGCCCAAGGGCCGCTATCTCGGCGGGCCGGTGACTTGGGGTGGATACGATGAGGAACGGATCGCCAATCTGCCGATCAACTTCGACGTGATTCACGCAGGTACCGATGCGGCGCTTTACGCCGAGTTGGACGCCGCATATGCCAAGGAGGAACCGATCGTCCTGTGGGTCTACTCGCCGCACTGGGTGCCAATCAAGTACAAGGGCGAATGGATCAAGTTCCCGCCGTACACGCCGGACTGCTATGCCAGCAAGTCCTACGCGTGCGCGAAGCCGAGCGGGCCGGTTTGGAAGGCTGCCTGGGTCGGACTGGAGAAAAAGTGGCCGGGCGCGGCAAAGGCTGTGAAAGCGTTCCATATCACCAATGAGGACATGGGCGAGCTTATCAAGCGCGTGGACGTCGATGGCGAGAACCTCGATACAGTGGCTGCGGATTGGCTGAAGACCCACGAAGACACGTGGAAGCAGTGGCTTAACTAAGCCCGACGCGCGTGCGCGTTCACGCGCACGCGCCCCCGAATCCATCCTAAAATTATTTTAAACCGGGAGTCTGTCATGGCCGGTTCGATGATCACCTGTGAGAACGTGTGGAAGGTCTACGGGCCGCCCTACGTTCCGGGAGAAGAGCCCACCGACGCGCACGTCGTAGCCCTCAAAGCCGCGAACTTTACGATCAAAAAAGGCGAATGCTTCGTCATTATGGGCCTTTCCGGATCGGGGAAATCGACCCTGGTTCGGTGTCTCACCCGGCTGATAGAGCCGAGCGAAGGCCGCATTAACGTCGCGGACAACGACGTCACCGGTGCGAGCCCGAAACAGCTCATGGAAATCCGCCGCAAGGTGATGGGCATGGTCTTTCAGAACTTCGCTCTACTGCCGCATCTTACCGTTCTGGAAAACGTGGCGTTTCCGCTTTCGGTTCGCGGCGTCGATATGAAAACCAGAACCTCGAAAGCACGCGAACTTGTAAAGACCGTCGGACTTGCCGGCCGCGAGAACCACTTTCCGTCCGAACTGTCGGGAGGCCAGCAGCAGCGCGTCGGCATCGCCCGCGCACTATCCTCTGAACCTGAAGTCCTTTTCATGGATGAGCCGTTCTCGGCGCTGGATCCGCTTCTGAGACGTGAACTGCAAGATGAATTCATCCGCCTCAGGCACGAGTTGAAGAAGACCGTCGTCTTCATCACACACGACTTCGATGAGGCGATCCGACTGGCAGATCGCATCGCGATCATGCGCAATGGAGAAATTCTGGAGATAGGGACGCCAGAGCAGCTCGTGATCCACTCCAAGCACCCTTACGTCACGGAATTCACCCGGCATTGCGACAGATCAAGCGTGCTGAGGGCAAGGACACTTGCACGACCGCTCCGGGCGAATTTCGAACCATCGGTCAGCGTCGATGGAAACGAGCTGGTCGCGGATGTCGCCGCGAAGGTTCTAGGGGGGCGTGAGGACGCCGGCGTCCTGGTTGACGGTAAGCTGACAGGGATCCTGACCAAGGGCGACGTAATCGCCTCCCTTACTGGCAAGCCAATTGAGCTTGAGGCGGTCTGATGACGATGGCAGTTAATTCATCCGCCCCGGAGGGGCGGGTCCTACGGGTCCCGCTTGCGACCATCTCGTTCTTGCTGTTGGCAGGCTCGTTCTTTCTTCCTGCCGCGATAAAAACCTATCCTCGCGAGTACGTCGTGCCGTTTTCCGGATGGATCCAGTCGGCAATGGCCTGGCTTACGCAGGATGCTCCACAGATTTCCGGTTTGCCGCCGATACGCGTGATGACACGTGCGATCGCCGCGATGCTCGACGCCCTACTCAATGCCGTACAGGGCATTATCGCTACGGGTTTCCGCTTTACACCCGGCGACGGAGCGCCGGACATCGCGCCTCTACCCTGGTTCGCCGTCACGACGATTTTCCTTGTAGTCGCATATCGGCTCCGCGGTCGCCCGCTGGCGCTCGTCACGGCGCTTGGCCTGGGATTCATCCTGATCACCGGAAACTGGGCGTCGTCTATGGTGACTTTGTCGTCGGTACTCGTCGCAGCGTTCATTTCGGTCGTTTTCGGGCTCCTGCTCGGTATCGTCGCTTACCGTGTCCAATGGTTTGCGCGGCTCATTTCACCGGTGCTCGACCTGATGCAGACAGTACCCGTCTTCGCATATCTGGTTCCGGTTCTGATCTTGCTCGGCTTTGGTCCGGCGTCGGCGTTGGCAGCGACCATAATCTATTCGATGCCACCGATGATCCGAAACACCGTTCTGGGGCTGGGGCGCGTTCCACCGGAAATCTCGGAGTTTGGGTCGATTGCAGGCTGCACTGAGAGGCAGCTCATCTTCAAGGTTCTTGTTCCATCGGCGATGCCATCGATCATGGTTGGCGTAAATCAGGTTGTGATGATGACGCTCAACATGGTCATCATCGCGTCCATGATTGGGGCCGGCGGCCTGGGCTTCGACGTGCTTACCTCGCTGCGCCGACTGGATATCGGTACGGGCATGGAAGCGGGCCTTGCAATCGTCGCACTCGCCATCCTGCTCGACCGGTTTTGCCAGGCGTTCGTCACAAGAGCTCGTGAACATCACCACGATGATCAACGCTCCTTTTGGGTCAACAATTGGGGCTGGGTCATCGTCACTGCCGTGGCAATCGTCGGCTACATCATCGCCGTCGCACTACCGAGCGCGACCTCATTCCCTGTGTCTTGGGTGTTCACCGCAAAGCAGCCACTCAACGAGTTTGCTCGCTGGCTCACCTTCAACCTGTCTACACCACTCGACGCGTTGAAGAATGCGATACTCCTCAACGTGATGGTTCCTGTGCGCATCTTCATGCTCGGGCTCCCATGGTTTGCACTTCCGCTGCTCGCCGGGGTTGCCGCATGGCGCCTGTCCGGACCCACGCTTTCCGCGCTCGTGTTCGTTCTGATGTCCGCGATTTTCATGGCTGGTCTTCAGCAGCCGGCGATGATGACAATCTACCTCTGCGGAATAGGAACGGTCCTCTCTTTGCTTATCGGCTTCCCACTGGGAGTGCTGGCCGCTGTAAACGAGAGAGCTCATCAAGTGTTGAACGTCGTCTGTGACACGCTCCAGACGCTGCCGACCTTCGTGTACCTGATACCCGTCGTGATGCTCTTCAAAGTCGGAGACTTCTCCGCGCTGGTGGCGATCGTCGCTTTCGCTATCGTGCCGGCCATTCGATATACGGATTTCGGCATACGGCATGTGAAAGAGCATTTCGTCGAAGCGGCGGTCATGAGCGGCTGCACGCCGACCCAGACTTTGTTCAAAGTCAAGATTCCTCTGGCCGTGCCGGAAATGCTGCTTGGTTTGAGCCAGACGATTGTCATGGCGCTTTCGATGCTCGTCATCACTGCATTGGTGGGTACCCGAGACCTTGGTCAAGAGACCTATATCGCACTGACCAAGGCCGACGCCGGACGTGGCGTGGTGGCGGGGCTGGCCATCGCTTTCATCGCGATCGTCGCGGAGCGGCTCATAGTCGCTTGGCGGCTGAAATTTTCCAAACGGCACGCGGCCTGAACCGCCTTGCCTGAACACCATCGACATCTCATTGGAGGCTAATCATGTCGAAAACCTTTGACCAGCACTATCGGATCGTCATCATCGGCGGCGGTGCTATTGGTTGCTCGCTTGCGTACAATCTTTCTCGCCGCGGTGAGAAGGACGTGATCGTTCTTGAGAAATCGCAGATCACCAACGGCTGCACCTGGCACGCGGCAGGTCTCGTCGGCCAGCTCCGCGGCAAGAAGAATCTCACCAAGTTGATGCAGAACTCTGTAGCGGTCTATGATCGTCTTGAGGAAGAGTCCGGTCTGACCATCGACTGGAAGAAGGTTGGCTCCCTCCGCCTTGCCTCCTCGGAAGCCCGTTGGAGCGAAATTCGCCGTTCGATGACGCTCGCAAAGAGCTTCGATTTCGAATGCCACTCGCTTTCTGCCAAAGAGGCCCAGGAACTCTTCCCATACATCGATCCGGAAGGCGTGGTCGGCGCCGCCTTCATTCCGTCGGACGGCTACATCGACCCCTACGCGTTGACGCACGCTTACGCGGCCACGGCTCGTAAGAACGGCGTCAAGATCCAGGAAGGTGTCACGGTCACCGAATTCATCAAGGAAGGACGCCGCGTTGTCGGCGTCGCGACCGACCATGGTACGATCGGCTGCGACATCATCGTCAACTGCGCCGGTCTGTGGGCCAAACGCATCGGCGACATGGCCGGTGTTCCGCTCGCCGCCGGCGTCGTTGAGCACCAGTATTTCCTGACTGAAAAAAAGCTCGACCTACCGAAGAACCTTCCAACTCTGCGCGATCCGGACAAGAACTTCTACCTCAAGCCGGATGTCGCCGCCTTTGCGATCGGCGGATGGGAGGACGGCACGAAGGGATGCTGGCGCTCCAAACCACCGTTCGAATTTGGACGTGAACTCTTCCCGGAAAACATGGATCGATTGGAACTGTTCGCGCTGCCTTGCGCCGAGCGTCTTCCTGTCCTCAACGAGGTTGGCATCCAGACCGTCATTAACGGCCCGATTCCGGCCTCGGCCGACGGCGAGCCGATCATGGGCCTGGCTCCGGAACTCGACAACTTCTTCGTCGCATGCGGCTTCACCGCCGGGATCGCGGCCTCCGGTGGCGCCGGTGAGGCAATGGCGAATTGGATACTTGACGGCGATCCGGGGATGGATCTGTGGTCCTTCGACGTGCGCCGCTTCGGCGCTCCGCACAGCCAGGGTCGCTACCTCGAGGAACGTGCAATCGAAGCCTACGGAAATTACTACAAGATCCATTGGCCGGCCGAAGAAAACCAGGCCGTGCGCAATCTGCGCCTCTCGCCGTTCAAGGCTCAGCTTGAAGCGTCCGGTGCAATCTTCGGAAGCCGCTTTGGTTGGGAGCGAGCCAACTGGTTCTCCCGTCCATCCGACGACAAGTTTGACAAGCCGAGCTTCGAAGGAAAGCCGAACTGGTTCGATGCGGTTGGAGCCGAGTGCGAAGCTATTCGCAACCGCGTCGTCCTGATCGACCAGTCGTCGTTCTCGAAGTTCGAAATCACTGGAAAGGGCGCGCAGGCAGCACTTCAGCGCATCGCTGCAGCCGACATTTCCGGGGCGCCGGGCAAAGCCGTCTACACCCAGCTTTGTAACGAAAACGGCGGAATCGAATCCGACGTCACCTTCATGCATCTGGACGACGAGAAGTTCTTGCTAGTGACCGGCTCGGCGTTCGGCGTGCGCGACAGCGCCTGGGTGCGCCAGCATCTGCCCGAAGGCGTGACCATCCGCGACGTGACCGGCAGCTACGCCGTTCTCAACATCTGCGGTCCGAAGTCGCGCGAGGTGCTTCAGAAGGTCACGGACGACGACGTTTCCAACGACGCGTTGCCATTCTTCGCGGTTCGCACGATCGAAATCGGCTATACCCGCGCTATCGCGGCCCGTGTCGGCTACGTCGGCGAGCTCGGCTATGAACTCTACATTCCGATCGAATACGGCGCGCATGTCTACGACACGCTTTGGACGGCGGGCCAGGAGTTCGGCATTCAGAACGCCGGCTATCGCGCCATCGACTCTTGCCGCATGGAGAAGGGCTATCTCTACTGGTCCGGCGACATCACGCCCGACTACAACCCTTACGAAGCGGGTTTGGGCTTCTGCGTGGCGTTGGACAAGCCGGATTTCATCGGGAAGCAGGCGCTGGAAAGGATCAAGGCTGAAGGTGTCACGAAGCGCCTGTGCTCGTTCACCGTCGAAGGCTTCGCACCATTCCATGGAGGCGAGGCGATCATCCTCGATGGCAAAGTCGTGGGACGGACCACAAGTACGGCCTATGGCCATTCGATGAAGAAGACTATCGCTTTCGGCTACCTCGATCTCGAGAATGCCTCCGCTAAGTCCTTCGAAATCGAAGCTTTTGGAAACAGCTACGATGCAGAGCGAGGCCCTCGTTGCCTTTATGATGCAAAGATGGAGCGTCTCAAGGCCTAAGCCACGCGGGAGGAGGTTCTATGAAAATGAAAGGGGAACAACCGGACATGGAACGAGTGCAAAAAATCGTCGAAGGCCTTCCGGAAAAGTTTCGCGTACAGACGGTCACCCGCTTGGGAGGCATGACCAATGTCGTCTACCACGTCGAGACCGACAAGGACGAACTATGCGTGAGAATACCGGGGGTCGGCACCGAGGCCTACATCAATCGACGTTACGAGGCTCGCGCGGCAAGGGAGTCCGCGCGAGTAGGGGTTAGCGCCCCGGTGCTCTTCTTCAACGAAGTAAGCGGTGAGAGCGTCACGGCCTTCATAAAGGGTGCTGTGACGATGTCGCCGGAAGAGTTCGCCAGTCGCGAGGGTTCGGCGTTTCGGGCGGGCGAGGCATTCAAACGCCTGCATAGCAGCGACGCCACGTTTGAAAATCGATTCGACGTCTTTACGCTCATTGACGAGTACATGGCCTACCTTGCGACCAAGGATTCCACTGTGCCCGACGGATATCGCGAGGCCCTGGCCTCGGCCGAGCAGGCACGTTCAGCCCTCAACGCTAAGCCACTGCCGCTGGCGCCCTGCCACTGCGACCCTCTCAGTGAAAACTTCCTCGACGTCGGTGATCGGATGTGGATCGTCGACTGGGAATACTCGGGCATGAACGATCCCTTGTGGGACCTGGGAGATTTCATAGTCGAGGCCAGCCTCTCGGAGGAGAAGGAAGGCGAGCTGCTCAACGCCTATTTCGGCCGTCTCCCAACCGACGCGGAGTATGGACGGATAGTCATCTACAAGGCCTTGTGTGACTTGGTCTGGACCTTATGGGGCCTCATCCAGCATGCAAACGACAACCCGGCGGAGGACTTCTGGGCCTACGCGATGCATCGCTTCCAACGATGCACCGCGTTGATGGCCACCGCCAACTATAGCTCCGCAGTCGCGGCGGTGGCCCAGGCTTGATGCTCAGACGGCGCCCCGATCAGCGAAAGGCGATCGGGGCGAGAGCTTTAATTTATTCGCCGGCGTTGCTTCCTACCAACCTTGGACCGTTGCCCGCACGCGCGACGGCGGGAATGCGTCCGCGCGGGCATCAGTTGTGGGACGCGTGCGCGTGTCATTGAAAGCCGTCGATGATCCTATTCGGCATACATGAGATCGCGAAGCTTTTCGCGTCGCTTGGCGCTGAAGGATTCGGCACATCTTTACGAGAGCTTATCGCCAGCAGAGTAGATGTTGGTCACTGCCTGCTTGTGACCTCATCCTTCATCGGCGATCTGACGGTTCTCTATCGCGGCCCGGAGGGTACGCCCGGCGTGTCCTCGGGCGACCTGAATGAATTGCTTGATCTCGCTCGCACCAGGGGTGAGGGAGATCGAGTCATTTCGCGCCCAGACAGCGGAATCCTTATTTTGGAAACGTCGCCTCAGTGCACCGTCGTCCGGTTCAAACCCTCCGACCCCCCTCCGGAATATATTGCCTATACGATGTCGCTGTCAGCGCAGTCGACGGCGACCCTCATTTTAGGTTTGGACGAAAGTCTGAACCGCGCCGGGTTTGCCAGAGGCCGTTTGGTTTAAGTTATGCGGCCATGGCTGGTTCTTCCAGCATGGCGTAGTAGCGTTCCTCGGCTTCGGCTGGCGGGATGTTGCCGATAGGCTCCAGCAGCCGGCGGTGGTTGAACCAGTC
>NZ_JBFRGM010000046.1:0-9043 GCF_052115345.1 Mesorhizobium sp. 2RAF21
CGACTGGTTCAACCACCGCCGGCTGCTGGAGCCTATCGGCAACATCCCGCCAGCCGAAGCCGAGGAACGCTACTACGCCATGCTGGAAGAACCAGCCATGGCCGCATAACTTAAACCAAACGGCCTCTGGCAAACCCGGCGCGGTTCATTCGTTCACTTAGAGGCCGTTTCGAAAGGGGGTTGAGGGGCCGGGGTTCAGATGATTCCAAGGAGTTGCGAGTTTCCTGGAGATTATCATGTGGACCCCGACCACCCGACGACAGCATAGCCGTGCCGCGACACGATACCAGACCGATCTGACCGATGCGGAGTGGCGGCTGGTTGAACCTTACCTGCCTGCCACTCGGAAGACGGGACGGCCCCGCGCCTGGCCGATACGGGAGATCATCAACGCGATCTTCTATGTGCTGCGCGGCGGCATTGCCTGGCGGCTCCTGCCATCGGATTTTCCACCGTGGCCGACCGTCTATCGCTGGTTCGGGGCTTTTCGCGACGGTTCGGTGTTCGAGAAGATCAACCACGCACTGGTCATGGCGGATCGCGAACGCGCCGGCCGCGACGCCAGCCCGTCCGCCGCTATCATCGACAGCCAAAGCGTCAAAACCACCGAAGCCGGTGGGCCACGTGGCTATGACGCCGGAAAGAAGATCAAGGGCCGCAAGCGCCACGCATTGGTCGACACAGATGGGCGCGCGCTGCTTGTTGAACCCCATCCAGCCAACATCCAGGATCGCGATGCCGGCGGCCCGTTGTTGCAGGTGTCGCGCCCCTTCTTCCCCTTCGTCAGGCACGTCTGGGCCGATGGCGGATACAATCATGAGCGGGTGGCGACAGCCACGAACATCCTTGTCGAGATCGTCAGGAAGCAGCCGGATCAGGTCGGCTTCGCCGTTCTCCCGAGGCGGTGGGTGATTGAACGCTTCTTTGCCTGGATTAACCGCAACAGGCGGCTTGCGAAAGACTTCGAAGCGACCGTCAATTCCGCCGCCGCATTCCTCTACGCCGCAGCCGCCATGTTGCTCATCCGACGGTTGGCGCGGTCCTCATGAGTTTCGAAACCGACTCTTAGCGCGCTTGAATGTACGAAGTTGTTGAGCGCCGAGCGGATCGGACGTCTGGCCTGCGTCAGCGAGGGGCGTCCCTATGTTGTTCCAATCTATTTCACCTATGCCGACCATCATCTCTACGCTTTCTCGATGCCGGAAAGAAAATCGAGTGGATGCGTGCCAACCCGCACGTTTCGGTCGTCGCCGAGGAACACGGCCCCGGGCGGGAGTGGAAAAGCGTGATCGTAGACGGGCTCTATGAGGAGTTGCCCCGTCAAGACGACCGAGACCATGCATGGTCGCTGCTCAGTCGTCATACCGATTGGTGGGAACCGGGCGCCTTGAAGCCTGTCGCGCAGCCGCTATCCTACCACAGCGACCACGTGTTCTATCGTGTCATAATCGAAGAGGTGTCGGGGCGCGAAGCCAGAGAAAGTGCCTAGCGCTCAAATCTTTTACTGGCGCACCGCTCACGCCCCAAAGTAAGGTCTTGCCAAGGAGATAGCTTCAAATGGCAATCCGCCATGCCAATCCGGGAGAAATCATCGACCTAAGTCCGTTGGGGCCTGCTCTGAAGCATGCTCGGACAACCGCAATCGTTAAATCTGACGCGTTCGAGGCCGTCCGCCTCGTCCTCCGCGCTGGAGCGGATATCAAGACTCACCGTGTCGATGGCCCAATCACATTGCACTGTCTGGAGGGGCGGGCATTACTCGGACTTCCGGCCACTTCAGTCGAGCTCCTGGCCGGTCAATGGTTGTACCTCGATGGCGGTGAGCCGCATTCGGTGAAAGGCATCGAGGATACCGCGCTGCTGCTCACGCTTCTTTTTCCCACCCAAACTGGTCGGTGGAACCACGACAAGGATATGACGGCCGACGACCCAGCAGCAGAAACTCCGGATTCTCTGCTCGATGAAGGACTGTTGGAAACATTCCCGGCCAGCGATCCGGTTTCGGTCAGTAATCCATCGACCGGTATCAAGATCTCTTCGCGCGGCGCCGGCGAGAAAACAAAATCCGGTGGCAACGATGCCGAGAACTGATGCGTTCATCGTCCGCTCTTCCGACCAGGTCCCGAAACATCCTCTCCTCAAGCGGTTTCCTGTGCCGCGAAATTTCGGCGTAACGCGGGATTCGCGGATCGAGCGTGGTCGAACATGGGCAGCGCCGGAGGACGCAGTGCGCACAAAGGCATTCGAGATATATCGCTACGATCCGGATGGCGACGATAATCCGCGGCTCGACACGTTCGAGGTCGATCTTGACGCCTGCGGACCGATGGTTCTGGATGCCCTGATCTGGATCAAGAACAACGTCGACCCGACCGTGACTTTTCGTCGCTCCTGCCGTGAGGGTATCTGCGGCTCCTGCGCAATGAACATCGACGGTACGAACTGGCTGGCCTGCACGCGCTATATCGAGGAAACCGGCACGCCGGCACAAATCTATCCACTGGCGAACATGCGCATCATCAAGGATCTCGTTCCCGACCTTACCCATGTTCTGGCACAGTACGAGATGATCGAACCCTGGCTCCAGACCAGTACGCCTCCGCCCGACCGGGAACGATTGCAGGCGCCGGAAGATCGCGCGAAGCTCGACGGTTATTACGAATGTATTCTCTGCTTCTGCTGCACCTCAGGCTGTCCGAGCCACTGGTGGAACGGAGACAGGTTCCTCGGTCCCGCCGCACTTTTGCAGGCATGGCGCTGGCTGACCGACAGCCGCGACGAAGCTGCGGGCGAACGGCTCGATCTTTTGGAAGACCCGTTTCGGCGTTACCGATGCCACACCATCCTCAACTGCACCCGAACCTGCCCGAAAGGGCTTAATCCGGGTAAAGCGATCGCGGAGATCAAGAAGATGATCGTCGATCGGCAAAGCTAGGGCGCGCGCTATGGAACGCATGACCAGAAGGGCGAGGCCGCTCTCGCCGAACATCCAGATTTATCGGCCACAGCTCACCTCCGTGCTCTCAATTGCCAACCGGATTACCGGTGTCGCCCTGAGCGTCTTCGCGGTTGTCCTCGTGATCTGGTTGGCGGCGGCGGCCAGTGGACCGGGCGTGTATTCCCAGCTTCTGGCCATAGTCGGCTCGTGGCCCGGGCAGGCTCTGTTCCTGATCGCGACGTTCGCATTTTTCCTCCATCTTTGCGGCGGTATCCGGCATCTGGTTTGGGATAGCGTGAGAGCATTCGAGTTGACGCACATATATGCCTCCGGGTGGGCTGTGGTCCTTCTAAGCGGGGCGCTAACGGTGGTTTCTTGGGTCCTCAGCCTGCTGATCGCGGGGCACAGTTCATGAGACGATTTCGCATTCAAACTCCGCTCGGCCGCGCCGTCGGTCTCGGTTCCGCGAAGTCGGGTTTCGGACACTGGTGGAGCGAACGGATAACGGCCGTCGCGCTGGTGCTGCCGGCAATATGGTTCGCAGCTTCGCTCATCGCCCATAGCGGTAGTGACTACGGCACATTCATCCTCTGGCTCCGCGAGCCCACAAACACTGCGCTGATGGTCCTCCTGCTGGTCACGCTTTTCTGGCATGCAGCCTTGGGACTGCAGGTGGTGATCGAGGATTATGTCCACTCCGTTGCCAAGATCTGGGCGCTGATCGTGATGCGTTTCGCGTGTTTCGCCCTTGCCGCTGTCGGGATCATCGCGACGTTCCGGATTGCCCTAGGGGCGTAGGCATCTATCTGGGCGTGCGCGACAGGCGAAGAGCGATCGAAAAATCCGCAAGGAGTAGAAATGACGAAGGTTGAAAGGCTTCTGACGACGGCACAAGGGCGCCTCGCCGTGATCAATTCCAATGCCCTGTTGATCGATGCGGCCCGGCTGTTGAACGGACCGAAATTCAATCTCGTCATCGTCTGCGACGACGGCGGGAGAATGACCGGAATTATCACAAAGACCGATGTGGTCGGGCATATCAGCCAGTGCACGGGTTGCAGCTGCACGATGGCGGCATCGAATGTGATGACCACAAAGGTGGCTTTCTGCCGTCCCGAAGATTGGCTGAACGATGTATGGTCAACCATCAAGCAGCGAAACCTGAAAAACGTCCCGGTCGTGGATCAAGCCTCGAAACCCATCGGCGTGCTCAATGCCAGAGACGTGCTCCAATCGCTGCTCGATGACGTAGAATACGAGGAGCAACTGCTCCGGGATTACGTGATGTGCGTCGGATACCGCTGACGATCTTTTATTCGAGAGAGCGGCGCGCGTAACCCATACCGCATGGCGCGAGACCCAAACGAGCGTCCCTAGCCGTTGGAAGCACGATGGGGCCATCGCGATCACTAACGCCCACCCTAGCAACCAGAAGAAATATCCAGCGAAGCAGCTTCTTCATATTCTGATCTTCGCGACAACCGTTTAAGCCCGCAGAAGTTTAGGTAGGATAGCATATCTGTATATAGCTATGCGGCGCCCGCGGGTCGCAGGTCCGGTGAGCCGGGAATGGGAGGAGGCTTCGGCATGTTGCGTCAGGTGCGGAACGACACAATGCGTCAATGCCGTTGTGACGCTATCAGGTGATGACGTTATAACTGAATGACAGAATGACGTAAAACGTCATTGCCGGCCGGGCGGAATCCGTCGCGCGCGATTGGGTTGCGTGAACGGGGCGGTATCTGGAAGATCGCCGTCGGGGTGGATGGCCGCGTCACCGGCTTGTGAACAAGCAGACGAGTCCCTCGAGAGCACCAAGCTCGCCCTCGCCTGCGTTTATTTCCACATTGCCGACCCTTGAATTGGTCGCCATTTGAACAGGTCCCGAAAGGGCATGTTCAGTTATTTCTGACAGGTTAGGCACCCGACAATCAGAGATATCGATCGACCGATGGGCAAGGTCGTCAGTTTCCAACAGCGGAAGTCAGGCAGGGCAGGGCGTGTCTCCACGATCCTTGTCGCCATGGGCGTCGCCGGAGCAGCCGGGTATTTCGGCCCGGGTTTCCTGGACAAACTGCCGCTGCCGAATGCTGCGCAGCTTGTGGCCTCGGGCAGCGCGGAAGCGATCGCCGGCCGCGCGTCGGTCATCGACGGCGACACCATCGAAATCCACGGCGAGCGGATCAGATTCAACGGCATCGACGCGCCGGAATCGGCGCAGTTCTGCGCAGATGCGGCTGGCCGGATGTATCGGTGTGGAGCGAGAGCGGCGGAGGCTCTGGCCGGATGGCTGGCGGCGGCGTCGCCAACGACCTGCAAATTCGTCGAGCGCGACCAGTACGGCCGTTTCGTGGGCAACTGCACTCGCGCCGATGGCGCCAATGTCCAAATATGGCTGGTCCGAAACGGGCACGCCATGGACTGGCCGCGCTATTCGAACGGTGCGTTTTCCGGGGCGCAATCCGCCGCCAAGGCGGAAAAGGTAGGCATCTGGCAGGGTCAATTCGAACTGCCGTGGGAGTGGCGGGCGGTACAGAGTCAACAGATCGACAATTCGTCGATCGTTTCCCTGACGCCATCGGCTGTTTCGCCTGCCGCTGCATCCAAACAGTCGGGTGCTTGCGACATCAAGGGTAACATTTCCCGGAAGGGGGAGCGCATCTACCACGTGCCCGGTCAGAATTACCACGCGCGGACGCGGGTCTCGACCGGCAAGGGCGAGCGGTGGTTCTGTTCCGAACAGGAAGCCCAGGCAGCGGGTTGGCGCCGGTCGCGGCAGTGACTGCGTAGCTGCCCGCAAAGTGCAGGGCCAGAAAGCACAACGCCCGCCGCGGGTGGAGCGGCGGGCGTCATATAGATGGTCGACGATCGGGAGGAGGTGAAGGTCGACCGTATCCGTCAGTCTCTGGGAGGAGGTAGATTCCGACGAAATTTTATTGATTGGAGGCTACATCATCCAGGCACCCACTCCAGCGTTGATTTCGCATAGCAGCATTGCACGTTGTGCAATGCAGCATTGTCGTATCGATCCGTTCGTCACAGATGGTGCATTCGGAGCAAATGGGACAAACTGGACAAACATCAATTCCATGCCTATGTTGTCCTTTGAGAGGATGGAGGTTGCCCGATGGCCAGTCCGAACATGCAGATCGCCCGAAACGCCCGAACCCGCGTCGCGGACCGCGTCACCAGCAAGGTCACCGACGCACTGAAAAGCGACACGGCATTCGAATCCGGTTCGCTCGCCCTGTCCGCTCGCATCGCCGGCGCCGCCGCTGAGGCGGTTCTCGATCTTCCGGCGGAAGCCCGCCGGACCCTTACACGACGGCAGGCCGAACTGGTGCGTGGCGTCCGGCGACTGGTCGAAACCTTTGGTGACGAGCGCGGCCGCCGCAAGATTGAGCTTGTCGTGCCCGAAACGGTCGAGCGATCAATAGGCGAGGGGTTGGGGCCGATCGTCCCCGAAGAGGAGGGAAAGCGCCTCCTCAATGAACTCGCCGTCGCCCGGAAGATCGAGGACTGGGCTGGCACGGTCGCCGGCGCCAGCGAGCTTAATCGAGACTATGGCATCCCTCGCTCGACCCTTCACCGATGGCAGCATGCGAACGAGGTCATAGGATTGCTGAAGGGGACGAAAAAGCATGTGTTTCCCGTCGGGCAGTTCATCGACGGGCGGCCGGCTCCCGGAATCTCCGCTGTCGTCGGTCTTGCCGGAAACCATCGCACGGCCTGGCTCTGGTTACGCCAAGTCAATCCTGTGCTGGGCGGCCGTAGGCCGATCGATCTTCTCAAGCAGGACCGGATTGAAGAGGTCATCGAAACCGCCCAGGCCTATTTCGATCCGCAATGACGTTCGACCCTGCCATTCTGCAGCAGCTCGCTGTCAGGGTCGACGTCACCGACTATGTGAGGATCATCGCGCGCGCTCATGCAGCGACGCCCCTCGGCATGGGCTACGGCCGCTCGCGCTTTTCCAGTCCGAGGAACAGATTTCAGCTGTTGTATCTGGCGCAGGATCTGATGACGGCTGTTGCCGAGACGATCGTCCGGGATCGCTTCGAAAAGACCGACGAGCGCTTGCTTCTCCGAGAGGAGTTCGACCGATACTCGATCGCTGCGGTGCGAAACCCGCTGCCGCTGTTCCTCCTCGACCTGCGAAACGAGGGAGCGAGCCTGCTCGGCGTGTCCACCGATGCCGTCCGCGCGAAGGCGCAGGCCGCCGGCAGGAGATTGAGCCAGTCCCTGTATGACCAGACCACCTTCGACGGGATCGTCTACATGTCGCGCATCACCAACAGGCAGTGCGTTGCTGTCTACGACCGGGCGGTAGCGCCGAAGCTGGAGGCTGACAGTCCCGCTCTCGATCTGCCACGCCTCGCTGACCTGCCCGGAATTCTGGAATCTCTCCACGTCACCGTTGCGCCCGGAGCCTGATCCGGATAGCAGGAAGGCGGGGGCGAACGGAGTTTGGATTTCGGAAATCAATCCTCGAAATGCGGCCGGCGAACGGTAGTTGCGGGGCACTATTCGAGCGGAAGGCGTTCCTTTCGTTTTGTCGACTTTTTGGATCCTATGACTATGGGGATCGATCGCGCTATGCCGACAACCCGTCGCAAGTCGTTTTGATCGAGGTGGAAATTGTGAAGCCACAGACGCGTCCAGTGATTGTTGAAGTCAAACGCAAGCGCGGAATCCATGAACGAAGCCGCTCGATCTGGAGCGGGATCGATTTGACCGCGGTCGCTGCGAAAGTTGACGCTGAGATGGGGAAAGCCTCGAATGGGCCGCCCGTTGACTCCGGTGCGCTGTCCACGGATGTTGACATCCCCGACCAACCAAAGGTGGAGCACAACATGCCCGATCCGCAGGAAGCTGACACCGTCGAGACCGCAGCCGAAGCCCCTGCAACAGCAGCGGTGCCTGAGCCGACGCCGAAGAAAAAAGCTCCGCGACCGAGAAAGCCAAAGGCGGCGCCAAAGCCGCGGATCGCAAAGGAAGTCGCAAAACCAGCACCGAAGGTGGCGGAGGCTCCGGCCGCGCCGGCGCGCGCCAAGCGTAAAATCTATTCCGAAAAGCAACGTGCCCAGATACTCGCCAAGATCGAGAAGTCGATCGGCCCGCACGTGTCTGTCAAGAAGGCGACCGGTGAGGCGGGTATATCGGAGCAGACCTACTACCAGTGGAAGAAGGCAGCCGACGCTTCCGCCGCACCTGCCGATCTGAATGACCTCCTTGCGCTGGAGGAAGAGAACAAGCAACTGAAGAAGCAACTAGCGGAACGTCTGCGGCATGAGAACGCCGAACTCAAGAAGAAGCTCGGCCTGAAATAGCTTCCAGCCTCTCCCGCAGTCCCGAGCCGGCAGAATCCCTTTGGCGTGAAGATCGCCGCGTCCAGCTGCGTGGCCGCAATATCGGGCGGTTCCGTTTCATCCCGGGCTGGACGGTGGTCGGCCTTCGACTTCGCGGTTGGGCAATTGCACTGTCGCCAGCCGGTGGTCCGGACGACACGGGAAGTGGCTGGCCATAGTGGCTCGCATTTCCCGCTTGCGCAGGCGGCGGTGCCCCCTAACATGCTTGGTAATCTCTGCCGGCGGAGGAAAGCCCGTGGGCCATTGGCCGAAGGACAAGATGCTGCGTCACGGTCCGGACCTCCCGATGGAGGAGCGGATTCGGAGATACCAGCACAATGTCAGGGCTATCCGGGAGGCTGGCTGCAAGGTGCCGACACCGGCCATGGTCGATAGTCTCGATCCTGCCGAGATTGAGCTCTGGTTCGCCGACGGCGCCTTCACCATCCAGCGGCTCGATAACGCCATAAAACTGCAGGCCAACGCGCCGGAGGACCTCGACCAGGACTCATGATCAGAGTCTGGAGAGGGACACCACCGGTCGTTGCAGTCACCGAGATGGTGCGGACCGCCGGGTCACTCCCGCAGCGCTTCCCTGCGTGATCAAGGGTGAGAGCGGCGGTGAGAAAGTCTGCCACGGTAGCGGCGGGATAGTCCTGCTGCGGGCGGATTAAAATCCGGCCACCTATTTCCCTTCTGCACTGTTCGCAGGAGGGTTCGGGGATCTACACCGTGGAATTATATCTGAAGGTCCGCC
>NZ_JBFRGM010000047.1:0-4990 GCF_052115345.1 Mesorhizobium sp. 2RAF21
AAATGTCAGCTGACCGGAATTCGTGAGATTCGCCGCCTTTTTGAATCGGATTTCGTGAGACTACGTGCACGGCGCTGAACCGGCCTGGCATTAAGCGATTGATTCAGCATCGTTATTGGCGATGGCCGCGCGTCGCCCGAGTTTGTCACGTGGTCTCACGATTTCCGACTCGGATGCAGGTAGTCTCATGATTTCCGCTCCATTCGGCGGGGGTGGAAGGCGGGTAACTTGAGCATCCGGCGTGCCTCGGGGCCACCTTTCGCACCCTGCCCGCGCTCGACGCCCCCAAAATTGCGCGCTTTCAGCCATAAACGCCGCTGGGCGCGTTTTGGCGCCTTTTTCGCGCCGTGGGCCATCCGAACCCCGAAATGCCGCTGTACGGCTGTTTATGAGGCTCGATAAAACACGTCTGCAACTGGCCGGTTGATCACAGCCGTCGATACTGTACAAACGGCCGTGAAACCTCCCTCGAAAGGCCGCCATGGCAAAGGCCCCCTCCCCTTCTCCCCCGCGACCGCGCCGTCTCATCGGCTACGCGCGGGTCTCGACGGAGGACCAGGTCACCGATGCACAGGCCGACGAGCTCAGGCAAGCCGGTTGCGCCGTCATCCACCACGAACAGGGTTCCGGCGCATCGCGCTCGCGGCCCCTGCTGGCGAAGCTGATGCGCGAGATCCGCGCCGGCGACGTCCTGGTCGTGGTCAGGCTCGACCGCCTCGCCCGATCGGTCAGCCATCTTCTCGAGGTGATCGAGACGCTCGAAAAGCGCGGCGCGCATTTCCGCTCGCTGCGCGATCCGATCGACACCTCGACGCCGCAGGGAATGTTCTCGCTGCAAGTGCTCGGCGCGGTCGCCCAGTTGGAGCGCGCGCTCATCGCCGAGCGCACGAAGGCCGGAATAGCCGCCGCCAAGGCGCGCGGCCGCCTGCCAGGCAATCCGGGTCTGCGCGAGCGCCGGCCGGAAAGCATCCGCGCCGTTGCGGCGGCCCGGGACAGCGTCTATGTCGGCGACCTTATCGCCTCGGCGCAAAGCTGGCTGCCGATCGTGCGGCGGCTGCGGCCCCAGCATAACTGGGACGACGTGGTGCGGGTCCTGAGCCACAAGGGGCAGAGCTGGACGGTGGAACGTCTTCGCCGCTCGGTCTATCGCCTGGTGCGCGAAGGCCTGGCGGAGCCTGAGCTTGTCCAGCGCGCGCCGCGGCGGCAGCCTGAGGACCGATTGATGACACTCGTGGCCGGCATCGCCATCGCCGACCCGGATCTCAGCCTGCGGGCGATCGCCGCGCAGCTCGAGGCGATGCGCGAACGGACCCCACGGGGCGGTTGGCAGTGGGCAGCCTCGTCCGTCAAGCATCTGCTCGATCGCGCCAGGCGTCTCGGCCTGAAGGTGCACGAACCCGCTGACGGCTGAGACGAACCCTTGTCGCCGCCCCCCTGCCCTCCCCTCTCGTCGTGATGTGGCGGTCGCCGCGAGCGACAGCGTTACGGATCCCGGTCGGCCAACGGTCAATCAGCCCCAACACTTTTTTTCGGCCGAACTCATCGGTGGTCTCCAGGATGTGGGCGACTGCGGTGGCCGGATTCTTCAAAAGCCGAGCAAGGCCGATTGCGATGGCGTAACGCTCCGCGAAGGGCGCATCGCGCAAGCCGGGAAGCGCACGCGGCAGAAGCTGGTTGTAGACCGGGACAGCGCTGTTGAATTCGGGCACGAGAATGCCGAGCACCGGCCGGGGACACGGTCGCGAAAGCTCCATCGCATGGGCCTGCTGATCGGAGCGCGCCAACCTGGCCAGTTCCCATGGCGCCGGCGGCGACGGCTTGCGATGCGGCGCGAGCAACAGGGAGATCGCGGCGTCGACGGGCACGACGGCGGTTTCGCCGCCTTTGGCCCAGTTGGACAGGATCGCGGCGCCGCGGCAAGCTGATCCGACATCGCTCAACACGCTAGCGCCCCTTGTATCCGGGCTTTGCAGTGGCTGACGGTGCCGATCGCAATAGAAGCTGAAGGCGAAAGACCACGTTCGCAACCTTGGCGGTCGCTGCATGCCGCGCGAGCAGACCGGGCAGATCTCACGAGCGTCGGGCCGAAGCAGGCTGCGACAGCGCGACGATGCGTTATGGAAGGTCATGGCGAACAGGCGTTCAACCGAGCTGTTCGTTGCAGCGGCGATGCGCTCCATGTCGGTCCGCACCGGATCGATCTCGAGTTGCAGCGCAGGCCGGGACCATCCGACATGGGCCTGTAGCTCGTCCAGGGAAACCAGATAGACGTCGGCGATCCGCTCCAGCCAGGAACTCAGCCGTTCGTCCCGAAAGGGCGGCGGCACGACCGGCAGCGGCGCCCTCCCCTCCCCCGCCATGAGTCAGGCCGCGAAAGTCGTCGGCGCGGTGACGCGGTGATCGAGGATCGCGGCCGACGTGAT
Source organism: Mesorhizobium sp. 2RAF21 (assembly GCF_052115345.1). Taxonomy (NCBI): domain Bacteria; kingdom Pseudomonadati; phylum Pseudomonadota; class Alphaproteobacteria; order Hyphomicrobiales; family Phyllobacteriaceae; genus Mesorhizobium; species Mesorhizobium sp. 2RAF21. The sequence continues at coordinate 2,424 of NZ_JBFRGM010000047.1, forward strand.
CCGTTCTGTGCCGTTGAGGATGGCGTCTGTCGCCAGACCCCTGACCATCTTGAAGATCGCGTCGGTGATTCCGCCATTAGCCTCGACGAGACGCTTGAGGGCGCTGTCCGTCAGCTCCGACGGCAAGCGCAACGGCAGCGAGTACAGAAGACCGCCGATCAGCCCGTGGAAGTCGGCATCGGGCCGCCACGGCGCCAAGCCGTAGGGTTCGAAGCGGCTGTTGAGATGGGCATCGCCCCGAATTGCATCGCGTGCCTCGTGCGACCCGAGGCAGATCAACGGAATCCGCAGCTCATTGCCGAGGAAGCGCAGCAGATTGAACATCCTACGCTGCTCGCGATAGGTGCCGGCGATCAGATTCTGGACCTCGTCGATGACAAGCATGCGCGGCGCGATCTCCTGGAGCAGCCGCAGCGCCTGTGTCTCGAGTTGCCCGAGCGTCGCGCGGGTCGGCGGCGGCGCGCCGATCACGGAAAGCAGGCGATGATAGAAACGGCCTTCGTCCGGGGAAGCGACCATCTGCACGACAATGACCGGCCGATGATGGATCCCGCTGCTCTCATCGAAGCTTGGCGGATTGGCGCGCACGAACTTCTCGATGATCATCGTCTTGCCCATGCCGGATGCACCGAAGATCAGCAGATTGGGCATGCGGGCGCGCTTGGGAAACAAAAACAGTTCCTCAAGCTTGGCGAGCGCCTGACGCGCACGCGGATAGTCGATCCACCGGTCCACCTGGATATGCTCGATACGCTCGCGATCGGGCAGATCGGCGTGGCTCTGAACGGCTGGATCGAGGTGCGAATAGGCCGTCATTCCCATACCTCCACCGGGAAATGGGGTAAGGCGATCACCGGTTCGTCCGCCGGAGCGCTTGCCGGAAGCGCCGGCCCTGGCTGCAGATGGGCGCGGCGAGCACGTAGCCTGCGGGTTTGCGTGGTCTCCCGGCTCGCCTGATCGACCAAGGCCCGTTGCGCGGCGATCGTCTGGAAGATCGTCTCCTCATCGATCTCGCGGCGGCCGCGAGCCCGTTGCACGCGCAGCGCCGCCTTCTGCTCCCAGAGCGTGATCGCTGGGCGTCCGGGATTGCGCGTCGGCGCCATCAGATAGTTCCCGCCAAGCTTGACGAAGACCTGATGCAGGTCCCTTGGGTCGTATTTGACGAGAACCTTGTCGTCGCACCTGCCAATCCAGCGCGCAAAGCCATCCGACCAGTAGCAGATATTGTTGAGATGAATGCCGGTCCGCCGCAACACGCGCGGCTCGAACGGCAGGAAATCGATCAGGAAGGCGAGTGGATCGCGCACATGCCGGGGCGGATGCGCGGCTATGGCCTCATTCCAAGCCGCGACCGGAGGCCGACCAATGCCGCGGTGCAGGTCGGAATGGTAGGCGATGATTTCCAGCGTCAGCCAAGTCTCGAGCTCGCGCATGGTCATCACGGCGCGCGCTTCGGAGTCGTAGTCGCCCCGGTCCAGCACGTTGGAAAAGTGCGTGCCGGGCAGCAGATGAACGGCGCCCATCATGGTGCCGATCAGGCGCTCGACATGCCCGCCGAACCGCGGCGTTCCCGGCGGACGATAAGAGACGACGATGTTGTGATCGTCACAGCCGAGCTTGAAGGCGCGAGAGTGGAATTCGGCGCCGTTGTCGACGTGAATGCATTCGGGCAGGCCGCTTGCCGGCCATTCCAGCGATATCCCGCGGTCCGCCAACCAGCGCGTCTTGTCGATGATCGCATGCGTTAGGCAGAGGGCTACCGATGTCACGGACGGCGCCTCCAGGGACAGGTAGAAGCCCAGCACCATCCGGGTGCAGACATCGATGGCGATGGTCAGGATGGGGCGGCCGATCGGCTGCCGTTCGATCGGATCGACAACCGTCACGTCGACCTTCGTATGATCGATCTGAACGACCTGTAGCGGATGCTGCACCGAAAACTCGCCTGGGAGCGCCAGGAACTGCGCGTCGGCCCGCGCCTTGCCCTCGCGACGGCGCGTCAGGGCCTCCGCATCGAAAGTCGCAAGATAGCCCTTCAGGCGTCGGATCGAGGGCGGCGTCAGGCGGTTGTGACGACACGCTGAACAAACGCGCTTCCACAGGCGTGTTAGCGTCGGCCGTTCTGGTGTGGCATAAAAGGTTCGGATCGCTTCATCGATCAGTTCCTTCAGTTCCGGCTCAAAGGCATCAATCCCGCGTCGCTGCCGACCAGGCTTGCGGCCAACCAGAACGGTGACCCGCTGATCTTCCCGGAACGCCTTCAGCCAGCGGAACAGCGTCGAGCGGCTGACGTCCAATTCGGCCGCCGCATCGGCAATCTCACCCGGGCTTGGACGGTTCGGCAAGCGTCGCAGCACCTCGGCACGGGCGAGAGCGCTTTCCCATTCCTGGTCGCCAACCTCGTTGCGGTCGATAGCCATGTTGCGATGATCGCCAACGTGATCTCACTATATCCGAATCGGATTGTAGCGTAGTCTCACGAAAAGTGAATCAGTCTCGCAAATCTGAATCGTCTAAGCTATTGAAAAGGGCCGCATGTGTGCAGCACAAAAAACGGTCAACCCACA
>NZ_JBFRGM010000048.1:0-3263 GCF_052115345.1 Mesorhizobium sp. 2RAF21
AGATGCTGGCGCCTTCCGGGCGCCCCGCCAGTGTTCTTGCCCCGGACCGACCTCGCCGTCGTTCGCGACGGCAGACTTCGGGCCTCGAAGCCGCCATTTGCGGCGGCCGGGTTTTTCCAGGGCCCGGACTTAGGGCTCGTCACCAGACAACGCCACCGTAGCGCTGCCAGTCCGGCACCGGCGCCCTCCCTGATACCCGGTGCGCACCAGGTTCCCGTTGTTGTTTGTCACCGGGTCCTAGAATTCCGGGAATAGGTGAGAAGAGCCGTGAAGAGGTGGGAAGGATTGGCATAGAACGTTGAAAACGCGGCACAAAATGGGAAGGGTGTGGCGAGGGTAAGACGGCACTTTCTTTGACGGGCGGTTTTAGAAAAATGGCGACTTTTGGGGCCGGCTCCCGAAAGGCGGGGTAAGATGGCTCAGGCCTCAAACGGGGCTTCGAAGAAACCGTAAGTAACCCTCAAACCCGCAGTAAACCGCCTTTGAAGGCGCGTCACGGTGTCGTGGCGATCCACGGCGGCAGACGGGATCAAAGCACCCAAAACCAAAATAAACTTTGATGATGCATCCAAGTTACCAACTAGCTTCCAATTACCTCATGAAATCAATAGGATGTCGAATACATGAGTGGATTAATCAACTTGGATGCTCAAAGGAGCCGACCGACGCTCGTGCTAACGCTTGACAACATTGCGCAATGTCGTCGCTGGCGGGCATAACCGGATGCGGGTTTCGCTGGTATCCATTGGGGCTAAGAAGAACAAGCGCAACTCCATAGAACTGCTGCCCGATGTGGCCACGTCTGCCATCGAAACGGCCCGTTCTGCTTTACTTGAGAAACGCCGAACCCAACGCGATGTACATTACGAACTCTGCCGCGCGTTGGTAAAATTGAATGTTGATCCGATATCGGCGTCAGCATTCAACCGCTGGGCCGTCAGGGTCGTGAGAGAAGGGCGGCGCGATCTGCTGGATGATCTCCCGCCAACAGTGCTAGCGGCCTTTGCCTCGTTGGTCGAAGCGATCCGTAAGGTCAAAACGTGATGAACCTCCGTCAACATGACGGAGGTTTTGTCCGACCTTCTGGCCCAGTTGGCCGAATGATCCACACTCGTGGAAAACTCCGTCAACTTGACGGAGTTAGGCACCGTCGCCTAATTCCATCAGGTTGACGGAATTAGGCAGCACCACTCAAATCCGCCAAGTTGGCGGATTTGGCTGAGCACCGAAAAACTCCGCCAACTTGGCGGAGTTTCGACACTGAGAACCTCCGTAAAGTTTATGGAGGTTTCCACGGATCGAAAACCCCGGCCAAGTTGGCCACGGTTTTGAGCGGCGAGCGTTCTTGAATTCTCAACACATTCGGCGTATACGCGTCATCAGAGCCTAGAAAACTCTCACACGGGTGGTTAGCGCCACCATGGCCGACCAGAGACCTTCCCGCCAAATTGGCGGAATGATCCATGATCGCGCCGAACGGCGCTTTTTTAATGCCCGGTCTCCGGGCGCGGTCGCATTCTCTGCGGCCGGGAGACTGCGGTGCATGTCCAGGGCTTCGGCCTAAAGACCGTGGTGCCGTCCCGTGCGGTTTTCTACTCCCGGCTCCCGCGCCGTACGCGGGGATCGAAAGCGCCCTAGAAAAGCGCCACGGAGACCGCAATGCAGACCTCCCTTGACAGCCCGGCCATGCCTGGCGCGCTGGAAACCTTCGAACGTTCCATCTCATCAGCAAGAGCCTTGAACCACGTGGTCAGCGAAGCCCTGTGGCATGGCGTGAGCGTGAACCGCGACGACGCCAGCGGCATCAGTGACCTGTTCGATATGGTGTTCGATCAGATGGCCGATGCTGTCGCAACGGTTCGCACGATCGACACTGCCCGAATGCAGGCACAGCCAGCGCTCCGAACCGACACGACAGGCAAAGTGCTGCTGACGGCAGACGAGCGCCGGGCGCAGAGGGTCGAAAGCATCCAGCGCATTCTACGCGATACAGATTACAGCCTGATCGCGGACCGCTATGTCCTGCCGCAAGAGACGATCCGGGACATACTCTATGCGATGATCGACGCGCCAGCGCGCGTCCCCACGTTCCAAGGCATGCCTCTCGCTGACGACATGACACCGGTCAAGCCGATCAACTTCCCGCCCGTGGACGAAGAAGAGGCATTCAAGGCCGAACAGGCCAAGGAGGAAAAGGAGAAGCGCATAGCCCGCGCGGTGGACAAGATGACGAAGCGCAAGCGGCCCGACGAGGACGGCGAACAGCCGGGGCGAACGGGAACGGACGGCGAGTAAGCCAATAACGGGCGCGGATCAACCGCGCCCTTTTCCTGACAGGGTAAACAGGGGTGCGTCATGTCGAGTATAGAAACCTTCCCGCTCACCGTGCAGGTGACAGCCGACGAATGGGCGTTCGCGCAACGCCGCCTGACTTATCTCGAGGCGCTGTTGCTGCGGCTGGTGCGTGAGAAGAAGAACATTCAGGAATGGTATCGCGCCAGCGAACTGGCGGCGATGCGCCTGCCCGGCCTGCCTGACACGGCGGACGGTGTGGTGCGCAAGGCGACAGCCGGGCGATGGCCGCGCAAGGATATCAGCGTCAAGGGCCGAAAGGTCGGCGTCTATCACGTCGCCAGCCTGCCGAACCGGGCCTTTGACGCGCTGATCGGGCGCGTTCTGGACGTGCCCGAACTTGGGGGAGCGCCGCGACCTGTGCCCAACCTGCCGCCAGTGGAAGCGCCACCGCCGCCAGTCGCGCCGAACACCGCCCCCGCATGGGTGCTGCCGCTGATCCGGCTCATCAAAGGCAAAGCGGAAGGCGACCTAGCGCGGGCTTGGGAAGAATTGCCGAACAACGTGCCGTTCGGAACCGTGCTGCCGACAGCCGAACAGGCCGTCATGGTGTTGATGGATCTCGGCTTGATGGAGAAGTATGGCCGCTAGATCCTCGCATGACCAAGCGGCCACGCTCGCCGCTTTGGTCGGATGGCCCTCTAAAACCGGATTTGAGGGCCGCTCAAAGGCCGTAGGACGCTTTTGAGGCTCCGAGAGGCACTGAGGGGCCGGAAAGCAAAAAACGCGCGCCAGCGGCCCTGCATTGCAGTCGCGCATGAGTTGCGCTAGCTTACGCTTCGCGCCGAGCAGGAAGCGGTCCTTCGGGACTTGGGATGGCAATTCCGGCCTCCCCGGCGTTCATGCCTCCCTCTTGGACGGGCATGAGATTGCAGCGCCAACCTGCTAGATTGTGGTTGCGCTTGGTTCTT
>NZ_JBFRGM010000049.1:0-2480 GCF_052115345.1 Mesorhizobium sp. 2RAF21
GTGAGCGCTGTTGCGGCACCACCTTTCGCGCGTGGTCATGAGCCACGATGCTCGGAGCCTTTGAGGGCTTCGACACATGACGATTTCAGAGCTTACGCTTAAGTCCAGGGACGAGGAGCCGGTTCGACGGCTTGAGATATTCACGGGTTCTGGACGGCGGCGCGAATGGTTGCCGGAGGAGAAGGCGCGGATCGTGGCGGAAAGCTACGATGCCGGCGAGACCGTGAGCGCGGTGGCCCGGCGCTATGCATTGTCCCCGCAGCAGCTGTTCGCCTGGCGCCGGTCCGCGCGGGTGCCGTTGGGGAATGCGCCGGCACCGGAGCCATTGTTTGTTCCAGCAGTGGTCGCGGCGGCACCGGAGCCCGAACCGGCGGGGAAGCGCGCGAGATCGACGCGCAAGCGGAAGGCCGCGCGAGAAGCCGGCGTGATCGAGCTGGAGATTGACGGCGTCGCCATGCGGATCGGTCGTGGCGCCGACGCCAGGACGGTGGCGGCGGTGATCCGTGCGCTGAAGGCGCCGTCGTGATCGGGCCGACGGGTGCGGTCAAGGTGATGGTCGCGACGAAGCCGGTGGACTTCCGCAAGGGGGCCGAGGGCCTGGCGGCGCTGGTACGCGAGACGATGGGCGCCGATCCATTCTCTGGCGCGGTCTACGTCTTCAGGGCCAAGCGCGCCGACCGGGTCAAGCTGGTGTACTTCGACGGCACCGGCGTGTGCCTGCTGGCGAAGCGTCTGGAGGACGGGAAGTTCTGCTGGCCTGCCATCACCGATGGCGTGGTGAGGTTGTCGGCGGCGCAATTGCAGGCGCTCCTGGAAGGGTTGGATTGGCGGCGCGTGCATGACGCCCGTGAGACGCGCGCGCCGGTCGCGGCAAGTTGATTCCATGGGCGGCTAGAGACGCTGGCAAAGCATTGGAATGCATGATTGAATCGGCCTTGTGAGCAACCCGGCCGAGCCTCAGACCAACGATCCGATCGCGCTTCAAGCGATGCTCGCGGCGGAGCGCGCCGAGAACGAGCGGCTGCGCCAGATCATCAAGGAACTGCAGCGCCACCGCTTCGGCCGCAGGGCAGAGAGCCTGCCCGTCGAGCAGCTGCTGCTGGGCCTGGAAGAGGCCGAGCAGGTCGAGGCGGAGGGCTTCGCCGCGGAGGACACCGCCGATCCTGCCAAGCGCGAGGCTCGCGCCAGCAAGCGCCGCACCAACCGCGGTGCACTGCCCGCGCACCTGCCGCGTATCGAGCAGGTCATCGACATTCCCGACAAGATCTGCCCGTGCTGCAAGGGCATGCTGCACGTCATGGGCGAGGATCGCTCCGAGCGCCTCGACATCGTGCCGGCCCAGTTCCGTGTAATCGTCACGTGCCGGCCGAAATACGCCTGCCGGAGCTGCGAGGAGGTCGTTGTGCAAGCGGCGGCTCCATCGCGGCTCGTCGAAGGCGGCATCCCGACCGAGGCGACCGTCGCCCATGTTCTGGTCGGCAAGTACGCCGACCACCTTCCGCTGTATCGCCAGGCGCAGATCTATGCCCGCCAAGGCGTGAACCTGGATCGATCGACGCTCGCCGACTGGGTCGGCAAGGCAGCCTTCCTGCTCCGGCCGGTCCACGAGCGGCTGTTCGAGCGGCTGAAGGCGTCCGGCAAGCTCTTCGCCGACGAGACCACGGCGCCGGTGCTCGATCCCGGGCGCGGCCGAACCAAGACGGGCCAGCTGTTCGCTTACGCCCGCGACGATCGCCCCTGGGGCGGGATCGCTCCACCTGGCGTCGCCTATCTCTATGCGCCCGACCGCAAGGCCGAACAGCCACTGCGGCACCTTCAGGGCTTCGTCGGAATCCTGCAAGTCGACGGCTACGCCGGATACCGGGCGTTGGCCGAGCGCAATGCCGTGAGCCTGGCGTTCTGCTGGGCGCATGTCCGTCGACGCTTCTACGAACTGGCCCAGTCCGGACCCGCGCCGATCGCCACGGAGGCGCTCCAGCGCATCGCCGAACTCTACAAGATCGAGAGCGAGATACGGGGACGCTCGCCCGAAGAGCGGCGCACCGCCCGCCAGGAAAGAAGCCGCCCCGTCATCGATACCCTCCAGCCATGGCTGCGCGAGAAGCTCGCCCTGATCAGCCAGAAGAGCAAGCTCGCCGAAGCAATCCGCTACCCGCTCTCGCGCTGGGCCGGACTTGGTCGCTTCCTCGACGACGGCCGCGTCGAGATCGACTCTAACGTCGTCGAACGCTCGATCAGGCCAATCGCCCTCAATCGGAAGAATGCGCTCTTCGCCGGTTCCGACGGCGGTGGCGAGCACTGGGCGACCATCGCCTCGCTCGTAGAAACCGCGAAACTCAACAGTGTCGACCCGTACGCCTACCTCGCCGACGTCATCACTCGCATCGTTGCAGGCCATCCGCAAAGCCAGCTCGACGACCTGCTGCCCTGGGCCTATGCCCCCGCGCCACTCAAGGCCGTGGCCTGAGAACAGCGGTTAC
>NZ_JBFRGM010000050.1:0-1818 GCF_052115345.1 Mesorhizobium sp. 2RAF21
GAAACTCAACAGTGTCGACCCGTACGCCTACCTCGCCGACGTCATCACTCGCATCGTTGCAGGCCATCCGCAAAGCCAGCTCGACGACCTGCTGCCCTGGGCCTATGCCCCCGCGCCACTCAAGGCCGTGGCCTGAGAACAGCGGTTACACTCAAAAGCTTGCGGGCCTTGCTGTACGCGCGCCGCGCGGTGTCGGTTTTGCCTGTAGTCGGATCGCCAACGTAGAATGTGCCGCCGCTTCACATGGCATACGTGATCACTGCCAGCTTGCGTGCCGCCGCGAAACGCGCCTTGGCCTACGCCAGATAGTAGTTCGAGCCCACAGCTCGTCAGAGCTTAAGCTACCGCGCCTCGATCCGCAGCGCAGTTAATGTCTCTGGCGTGATCGTCCCCGTGACCTTCAGACCGTAATCCCCCTGCATCCGCTGCAGCCCAGCCCTCATCTCGGGTCCCATCACACCATTGAGTTCGCCGTTATAGTAACCGAAGGCCAGCATCGCGAACTGCACCTCAAGTACGATCTCCTTGAACCTGTTTGCGTTGCCCGGAAGAGTCTTAAGGGGAGCAGGCGCTGTTGCGGTCGCCGGCGGCTGATAAGTCGGGGTAGTCGACGGCGCCGAATAGAGCGGGCTCGATGGCGCTACGTACGATGGCGACGGGCTATTGTAGACTGACGGTCGGTAGGAGTAGCCACCGGTCGATGAACGATGGCTACTGTGCGAGCTATGACTCCTGTGTGAACTATGGCTGCGGTGACCAGCCAATGTGTACACGTGATCCATCTTGAAGATGTCAAACAAGGACAGCGACTTACCTCCGTCAGTCAACATCGGCTTTGAAGGTAAGGCCTGCCCCTCTGTGGGCATGAAGCCTGCGGCCAACAGTGACGGTATCGCAAACAGGCGTTTTTTCATCAGACCCCACCCAAGCTCGCATAGCCGTGCTCGCGCGGGTGCCATTCAAAGAACCCGCCGCAGTCGCCTCTAAGACTGCAGTTTTTGCAGTCATCCATGTATGCCCGTTTCCAATCAGAAATCGTTGACGGCGCGAGATGCCGATACGGTCCAGGGACCGTGCAAAGCGGAAAATTGAAAAGCTGGACATCGATGCTGCGGCTTCGGGCAATGTCGATTGCCTGCGCCACTGTTTCAAAGCCAGTCGAGCTGTCAAAGAACAGACGGCTCCAGTTTTGCCGCGCGTAGCCGATGTTTTCCAGCTGCATGATCGCCCAAGTCTGGATGAACGGCACCGATGTCGTCAGATACCTGGCAAGCCTGGGCAAACCTTGGGCGTTCGGTTGCATGAGAACCGTACGCAACTCGATTTGAGCGCCAGCCCTACCCAGGAATGCCAAGCCTGATTGAAGCTTCTCAAAAGCCCCGGCCTTGCCTACGATCTCGTCGTGGATGGTGGGATCGGCTGAATAGAGCGGCACGCCCCAAACCACGCGACTTCTGTCCAGAGCAAGCATCACTTCACGGTCAGCACTCTCAAAATGCTGGCCATTCGTAAGCACATGGAACCGCAGATCTTCTCGGGCCAGCATAACGCGAGCCAAAAACCCCAATAATTGGGCCTTGAACAACGTAGGCTCACCTCCCGAAATCCCGATCGTAGCCCCCTCGGGAGCCAGCATTGCCGCGGTTTCAAAATGCTCGAACAGATCGACATGAACCGCGCCGGGTTTGCCAGAGGCCGTTTGGTTTAAGTTATGCGGCCATGGCTGGTTCTTCCAGCATGGCGTAGTAGCGTTCCTCGGCTTCGGCTGGCGGGATGTTGCCGATAGGCTCCAGCAGCCGGCGGTGGTTGAACCAGTCG
>NZ_JBFRGM010000051.1:0-1454 GCF_052115345.1 Mesorhizobium sp. 2RAF21
AACTAATATCGTTTAATATCTAGATATACAAAATATAAAAAACAACTTAATGTTTTTCCTTGGGTAAGTCGCATTCACAAACTTTGGCGGGGGAGTGAGCGACTTCTTTTTTATTTTGTTATTAATATAACACTATCAAAAAGCTTGGTCTATTATGACCAAGCTTTTTGGTATTTATAAACCTATGTCAAAATACTTATATTATCAAGACAAGAAGAAACTCGTTTCAAAAAAGCCAAAAAATCTCATCGTTAAATACTTTTGAATGCACTATGATTAAATAAATGTTAAAGTGAAAATATAATTCTCAAACATCATTAATTCTTTTAACATGAAATAGTTCTTCTACCAACCCATAGTCACTCAATAATTGAGTGACTATTTTTAATGGTTTTGGATGAGATGAAAATAAATAAGTGTTAAAGTAAAAATATAGCATTATCCTCATTCACATTTAGTCTTTTAATGTGAAGTGATCTTCGCCCAAAAATAGCTACTCACAAATTGAGTGGCTATTTTTTAATGCTTTATTCCAATTGCTTTATTGACGTTGAGCCTCGGAACCCTTAACAATCCCTAAACTTGTCGAMTCGTCGGYTTMATAGCTCACRCTATSCCGACATTCGTCTCCAAGTTTARTTAAGGGTTCTTCTCAACCTCAATAAATTTTCTCGGCATAAATGCGTGTGATACGATTAATGTATTACTCCTTTTCATTTAATATATCAAAAACTATTCCCTGGCTACTCAAAAAATGAGTAGTCTTTTTATTTTGCATTTTAAGCCYTTTCTAGGACATTTAATCATTCCACGTATAAAAATAACTAAAAACTTTTTTCGTTCAACAGAGAGACGATAAATCATTTTAAAATTCATTTTCTAAATCTTTTAKAATACGAAATATGTTTTTCTATCTCGGTTATTCTTCTTAATAAAAAGCTAAAGCCTTAAAAAATAGGTGTATAATGTAACTCTYGTATTTTAAAGAGCATAAGWGGAATCCTGAACAGAAATGTCTCCCAAATGGCTACATAAAATCAAAAAATGACTCCCAAATGGCTCCCTTTTTATGTAGCCATTTGGGAGCTAAAAGGGAGCCGAATGGTAGCCATTTTTAAAATAGCTTCTTACTTTTTGTCTGCCAAAATTCTATTTGCTTTTGCAATTGTTTTTCATTTTCTCTTAAAGTCGATTTCATTAATTCCGTCAAATCAACTGGAGATATTTCTTTGATTAATTTCTTATATTTATATTTAGCATGCCTTTCAAGTTTTCCCCATACGCCTTCTTCATGAATTAACATATAAATCATAGCTTGGTCTTTTAATTTTTCTAGTGTAGTCCAATCAGGTTTTAAAATATGTAAATCTTCAAAACAATCGTTCCAATAATCAACCATATCTCTTTTAAGTTCAATTTCTACACGCCATAAGTGATCAGACGTAACTTCAACA
>NZ_JBFRGM010000052.1:0-1448 GCF_052115345.1 Mesorhizobium sp. 2RAF21
ATCTTCTCCGACGAGGGTTTTGAGGGGAGGCCCGGCATGGTCATGACCTCGCCGCAGATGATGACGACGAAGCCGGCGCCGGCGGCAAGCCGCACCTCGCGCACCGGCACGGTGTGGCCGGTCGGCGCGCCGCGCAGGTTCGGATCGGTCGAGAAGGAATATTGCGTCTTGGCCATGCACACCGGCAGGTGGCCGTAGCCGGCCTGTTCCCACTGGTGCAGCTGGTCGCGGATCGACTTGTCGGCGATCGCCTCGTCGCCGCGATAGATGCGCTTGACGATGGTGTTGACCTTCTCGAACAGCGGCATGTCGTCGGGATAGAGCGGCGAGAACTGCGAGGCACCGCTTTCGGCGAGGCTGACCACCTTGTTGGCCAGCTCCTCGATGCCGGCCGAACCCTTGGCCCAATGCTGGCACAGGATCGCCTCCTCGCCCATCTTGGCGACATAGTCCTTCATCGCCTGGATCTCGGCATCGGTGTCGGAATGGAAGTGGTTGATGGCCACTACCGCCGGCACGCCGAACTGGCGCACGTTCTCGATGTGGCGGCCGAGATTGGCGCAGCCCTTCTTCACCGCCTCGACATTCTCGGCGCCGAGGTCTTCCTTCTTCACCCCGCCATTCATCTTCATGGCGCGCACGGTGGCGACGATGACGGCGGCAGCCGGCTTCAGGCCCGCCTTGCGGCACTTGATGTCGAAGAACTTTTCGGCACCGAGATCGGCACCGAAGCCGGCCTCGGTGACGACATAGTCGGCGAGCTTCAAGGCCGTGGTGGTGGCGACCACCGAGTTGCAGCCATGGGCGATGTTGGCGAACGGGCCGCCATGGACGAAGGCGGGGTTGTTTTCCAGCGTCTGCACCAGGTTCGGCTGGATGGCATCCTTCAGAAGCACCGCCATGGCGCCGTCGGCCTTCAGGTCGCGGGCATAGACCGGGGTCTTGTCGCGGCGATAGGCGACGATGATGTCGCCGAGGCGCTTTTCCAGATCCTTCAGATCGGTGGAAAGGCACAGGATCGCCATGACTTCGGAGGCAACGGTGATGTCGAAGCCGGCCTCGCGCGGAAAACCGTTGGCGACACCGCCCAGCGAGACGATGATCTGGCGCAAGGCGCGGTCGTTCATGTCCATGACACGACGCCAGGCGACGCGGCGGATGTCGATGCCGAGCTCGTTGCCCCAATAGATGTGGTTGTCGATCAGCGCCGACAGAAGGTTGTGGGCGGTGGTGATGGCGTGGAAGTCGCCGGTGAAGTGCAGGTTCATGTCCTCCATCGGCACGACCTGGGCATAACCGCCGCCGGCGGCGCCGCCCTTGACGCCGAAGTTCGGACCGAGCGAGGCCTCGCGGATACACACCACCGCCTTCTTGCCGATGCGGTTCAGGCCATCGCCGAGCCCCACCGTCGTCGTCGTCTTGCCTTCGCCGGCCGGTGTCGGGTTGAT
>NZ_JBFRGM010000053.1:0-1322 GCF_052115345.1 Mesorhizobium sp. 2RAF21
TGAACCGCGCCGGGTTTGCCAGAGGCCGTTTGGTTTAAGTTATGCGGCCATGGCTGGTTCTTCCAGCATGGCGTAGTAGCGTTCCTCGGCTTCGGCTGGCGGGATGTTGCCGATAGGCTCCAGCAGCCGGCGGTGGTTGAACCAGTCGACCCAGGTCAGCGTGGCGAACTCGACCGCTTCGAAGCTGCGCCACGGCCCGCGCCGGTGAATGACCTCAGCCTTGTAGAGTCCGTTGATCGTCTCGGCCAGCGCGTTGTCATAGGAATCTCCGACACTGCCGACGGAGGGCTCAATGCCGGCTTCGGCCAAGCGCTCTGTGTAGCGGATGCTGACATATTGCGAACCGCGGTCCGAATGATGAACCAGACCACCGCGATGAACCGGTCGCCGTTCGTGCAGGGCCTGCTCGAGCGCGTCGAGGACGAAACTCGCATGGGCCGTCCGGCTCACCCGCCAGCCGACGATACGACGGGCGTAAGCGTCGATGACGAAGGCTACGTAGACGAAGCCCGACCAGGTGCTGACGTAGGTGAAATCCGAGAGCCAGAGCATGTTCGGAGCCGGTGCGTGGAAGACCCGGTTTACGTGGTCGCGTGGACATGGCGCGGCCTTGTCCTGCACCGTGGTGCGGATCGGCTTGCCGCGAATGACGCCGTGAAGGCCGAGGTCGGCCATCAACCGCTCGACCGTGCAGCGCGCGACATCAAAGCCCTCGCGCACCATCTGCCGCCAGACTTTCCTCGCGCCGTAGACCTCGAAGTTCTCCGTGAAGACACGTTCGATCTCCGGCTTGAGCTCCAGGTCCCGCTTCGCCCGCGCCGACAGCTTCTCGGGATCGGCACGCTTGGCGACGTGGTCGCGGTAGGTCGATGGGGCGATCGGCAACACCTTGCAGATCGGCTCGACCCCATGCGCCTCGCGGTGATCGTCAATGAACGCGATCATCGTTTGAATGGGCGGTCGAGCTCCGCCTGGGCAAAATAAGCGCTCGCCTTGCGCAGGATCTCATTGGCCTGCCGAAGCTCGCGGTTCTCCCGCTCAAGAGCCTTTATCTTCTCGGCCGTGTCCGTCGGCAAACCGGCTCGCTTGCCGGCATCGATCTCGGCCTTCTTTACCCAATCCAGCAGCGTGTGCGCCGAACAGCCGATCTTGGCCGAGATCGACTGACAGGCAGTCCAGCGGGAGGAATGATCGGCCTCGTGATCCAACACCAGCCGCACCGCACGCTCGCGCACCTCAGGGGAAAACTTGTTCGTCGTTTTGCTCGTCATGGCTCCATCCTATTTGGAAGTTGGAGCCTCCGGCAAACCCGGGGCGGTTCA
>NZ_JBFRGM010000054.1:0-1008 GCF_052115345.1 Mesorhizobium sp. 2RAF21
CCATATCTCTTTTAAGTTCAATTTCTACACGCCATAAGTGATCAGACATAACTTCGACATCTGCGTTATCTTTACGTTCTTGTTTTTTGTTATAAATTCTAATAAATCTATCACTATCACGAACGCCAAAATATTTTGTTTCTGGTTTCCCGTCACGACCATAAAATACAGTTTTCTTAACTGCTTTATCAGTCATTGCATAATAATTACTTAAATCATCTTCAAAATCAAARGCTAARTCTAWTCTTGTAAAACCGTCATCTTCCATRTAGTYGATRATGTTTTGTTTTAACCAAAGCATTTCTTCATGYGTAAGTTTATTYGGATTAAATTCAACACGCATATTACGTCTATCCCATGTATCTGCTTTTACTTTGTCGTATTCGATATAAACTTTTTCCTGCAGYGCTTTAGCTTTAAATTTCGTTTGTAGTATATCCCAAAGTCKAATTTGTGGTTCGATACTCATAAATGACGATAGCTTTTGAGCGTTGTCACGACTGAGATTTCCAACTATTGTCATAGCGTCAAAACTTAATTTAGGATTTTGTGGGTGCACAGAATGCACTCCTAACCGGCTATTAGAGTATCCGGTTGAGGTGTAATTTGTAACTTCTTGTAATGTGCTTTGCTTTGAATGAATTTCTTGCTCTTTTCTACTCATAAAAAATCGACTCCTTAATTTAATTTAAGAAGTCGCCCACCCGAATATTTATCTTGATGTATATTTAAATATCGTTTAGTATTTAAATATACAAATTCATAAAAAACAACTCATGTTTTCTTTTAGGATTGTCGTTCACAAACTTTGGTCGGTGGGTGAGCGACTTCTTTTTATTTGTTTATTAATATAACACTATCAAAAGGCTTGGTCTAATCAGATCAAGTCTTTTTTAGTACCAAAACTTATTACATAATCAAAAATTAATTTTCTTTAGATAATTTATATTGCTTGTAAGCATAATAAACTATAAATGACTGTACTACTACTTGTGCAAAAGATAATGC
>NZ_JBFRGM010000055.1:0-808 GCF_052115345.1 Mesorhizobium sp. 2RAF21
TGTTAATTCATGAAGAAGACAAATGGGGAGAATTGAATAAAAGAACTAAATATAAATATAAAAATTTAATTAAAGAAATATCTCCAGTTGATTTAACGGAATTAATGAAATCGACTTTAAGAGAAAATGAAAAACAATTACAAAAGCAAATAGAATTTTGGCAGACAAAAGGTAAGAAGCTATTTTAAAAATGGCTACCATTTGACTCCCTTTTAGCTCCCAAATGGCTCCATAAAAAGGGAGCTATTTGGGAGCTATTTTTGATTTTATGTAGCCATTTGGKAKWCATTTTTGATTTTGKRTAGCTATTCGGTAGCTTTTGTGTAGYCGTTCGGGAGTCATATAACAATTTTTATCGCATAAATAGGAATCCCATTTGACACTGTCAAATCAATATTTTGCACAGAAAYGGCTACCGAATGGCTACATAMGGAGACATTTCTGTGTAGGATTCCTCTTATGCTCTTTTAAAATATTTTAAAATATAAAAGTTACATTATACACCTATTTTTTTCAGGTTTTAGCTTTTTATTGAGAAGGATAATTAAAATAAAAAAACATATTTTTTTCTGAAAGTGTTGAGAAATAAATTTTAAAATGATTTATAGCCTCTCTGTTGAACAAAAAAAGTTTTTAGTCATTTTTATACGTGGAATGATTAAATGTCCTAGAAAGGGCTTAAAATGCAAAATAAAAAGACTACTCATTTTTTGAGTAGTCTATCTGTAGGATAGTTTTTGATATTCTAAATGAAAAGGAGTAATACATAAATCATTTTGTATACATGGGATAATACAAGGTTTAATGC
>NZ_JBFRGM010000056.1:0-807 GCF_052115345.1 Mesorhizobium sp. 2RAF21
CATCGGGTTTTCGATGATGCGCTTGAAGGCACCGAGCAGTTCGGCACCCAGCGCACCGTCGACGGCACGGTGGTCGGTCGAAAGGGTAACGGACATCACGGTGGCGATCTTCACTTCGCCGCCCTTGACCACCGCCCGCTCCTCGCCGGCACCCACCGCCAGGATCGTCGCATGCGGCGGATTGATGACGGCGGCAAAGTCCTTGATACCGAACATGCCGAGGTTCGAGACAGCCGTCGTGCCGCCCTGATACTCTTCCGGCTTCAGCTTGCGGTCGCGCGCCCGTTTTGCCAGATCCTTCATCTCGTTGGAGATGACGGACAAGGTCTTTTGATCCGCCTTCCTGACGATCGGCGTGATCAGCCCGCCCGGGATCGACACCGCCACGCCGACATCGGCATGCTTGTGCTTGACCATCGCGGTCTCGGTCCACGAGGCGTTGGCATCGGGCACGGCAACCAGCGCCTGCGCCATCGCCTTGATGATCATGTCGTTGACCGAGAGCTTGTAGGCTGGCACGTCGCCCTTGTCGGTCTTCTTGATCGGGGCGGCGGCATTGAGCTCGGAACGCAGTTTCAACAGCGCATCCAGCTCGCAATCGAGTGTGAGATAGAAATGCGGGATGGTCGACTTCGCCTCGACCAGACGCCGGGCGATGGTCTTCCTCATATTGTCGTGCGGGACGAGATCGTAGGAACCCTGCTCGAACAGTTTCAGCACCGCCTCGTCCGACATCGGCTTGGCAGCCGGTGCACCGCCAACGGCAGGTGCTGCGGCCGGAGCAGGCGCGACCTTGGCCACGCCACC
>NZ_JBFRGM010000058.1:0-575 GCF_052115345.1 Mesorhizobium sp. 2RAF21
GCAAGGCCGGAGCGCAAGGCGAGCGCACCCCATTGCGTGCCGCCATAGGCGCCGAGATGATAGTTGTCGCTGGAAGCAGATGATCGTCTGTCATCGACTTTGAACGAAGAATGGCTGTAGCCGGCAAGGAACCCCAGCCGCCAATCGTCGGTGACAAAACCGTCGATGCCGGTGACAAACCCACCGGTCGAGCGCGACAGCTTTCCGGCATTGTCGTCGCTGTCGGTCGAGCCCCACGAGCCGAAGGCCGAACCCCAGGCGCCGTAGCGTTCACCGGGCACAGCAGACGCTGTGGCTGAACCCGCCGGCGCGATCGAAGCCGTTGCCTCCAGCGCGGCATTGCCGCCCGCCGCTTCGTCATAACCCATCAAAGGCAGCGGCGCGGCACCAACCGTCTCGAACGTCGAACGGAGGCGGTCGTTCATCGCCGCGCGTATCAGCCGGCTGTCTTCGATCAGCCCCGTCACCGTCGAGACATGCACCTCACCCGACAGGCCATCGAAGGCGGAACGAGCCTGATCGATAGACAGCGATGCGACGGCGCCGATCAGGGGATTGTCCAGGCTCATGCCGTC
>NZ_JBFRGM010000059.1:0-506 GCF_052115345.1 Mesorhizobium sp. 2RAF21
AGGTAACTATTCCCGTATGGTTACCTATCTCTAGATTAGTTGATATGACTGTCTTTGAACGCAAAAAAAGTTGCTTTTTCATACCTAGTATAGTAGAGTTTATGGTGACCAAACCAAAACTTTACATGAAAGGAGAAAAAGCAACTTTTTTGTTATAAAAACTTTGTATACAACTTAGTTGTTTTTACAGTGATTTAATATATGGAAAAGTATACTGAGAAAAAACGGAGAAATCAAGTATTTCAGAAATTTATTGAACGGCATGTCAAAGAAGGACAAATGGATTTGATAAGGGAGTGCAATACATTCTTGAGTTTTGTGGCAGATAAAACATTAGAGAAACAGAAATTGCATAAATCTAATTTATGTAAAAATCGATTTTGTCCTGTATGTGCATGGCGAAAAGCGAGAAAAGATGCGTTAGGTTTATCATTGATGATGCAATATATTAAGCAAAAAGAAGATAAACAATTCATCTTTTTAACACTTACCACGCCAAATGTTAC
>NZ_JBFRGM010000060.1:0-478 GCF_052115345.1 Mesorhizobium sp. 2RAF21
GTATCATTGTGTGTATAGACAGTGACTTGATGATTGGGCGCCATTTTCTCAGCGAGTTCTAAACCTAGCTGATTACATTGTTCAGGCGTGACTTCGTCAGGTTTAAACGATTGGATAATCACATGACCTTGATTATCGTCCGTTTTGCCATATAATTCACGAGTGGCTTTGAAACTCGATTTCGCATAGTCTACATCACAATTTAAACCACTTTTTTCAACGGCACGTTTTTCAGCGTAATTAATCGCCCGTGATGTTGATTTGGTGGCACTTAATTTAGTTGTTGCCATCATCATCACGTCGTTTTTCTATTATTTCTTGAATTAAATAACCAATATTGATTACTCCAATAACTAACATAATTATGGCTGTTGTATATGAATGGTTATAAAAATTCCAAATTGAAAAGCCTATAGCAAGTATTAATACAAATAAGCTTGTTACTATTTCTAAATTCTTTCCCATATGTCATTCAACC
>NZ_JBFRGM010000061.1:0-452 GCF_052115345.1 Mesorhizobium sp. 2RAF21
ATTTATAGCTTTTTCCAATCGCTTCTTTTCTTTTTCATATTTTTCATATTCTAATTCTTCTCGATGTCTTTCTAATTCTTTTTGTTCAACATAGTTACTATAATTCCCCTTATATTCAGTTATTCTTCCTTCTTCAATTTCCCATATAGTAGTACACAAGTTATCTAAAAAAGCGCGATCATGTGAAACTATAATAAATGCTCCATGCCAATTTTTTAAATCCTGTTCTAATTTTTCTATATAGTCATTATCTAAGTTAGTTGTTGGTTCATCTGCTAATAGCAGTTCTGGATTTTTATCAAGCGCTTGCCGAATATAGTTTCGTGTTACTTCACCACCACTTTTAGTTGATTCTATGAGCTTCAATTGAGGAATAAGTTCACAATGTGAAAATTGTTTTACAATACCTTCTTCAGGCACAATTTTTTTATATAATATGTGAAGTAACGTTG
>NZ_JBFRGM010000062.1:0-446 GCF_052115345.1 Mesorhizobium sp. 2RAF21
CCAATTGCTTTATTGACGTTGAGCCTCGGAACCCTTAACAATCCCTAAACTTGTCGAATCGTCGGCTTAATAGCTCACGCTATGCCGACATTCGTCTCCAAGTTTAGTTAAGGGTTCTTCTCAACATCAATAAATTTTCTCGGCATAAATGCGTGTCTTATTATTTATTTTTATTCACTTTAAATAAAAAACGTCCCAAGTATGCTACATAATAATACTTAAGACGTTTTAATTTTTATTTAGTTTTTATCTCCTTTAACTTTATCAATCAAGTCATTAGCTTTATCTTTAACATCATCTACTACTTCTTTGGCTTTACCAGAAGCTTTATCTCCTTTACCTTCTGCTTTTAAATCCTTATTATCAGTAGCATCTCCAATAGTCTCTTTGATATTTCCTTTTGCTTGTTCGAATTTTTCTTCGCTCATTTTCTATTCCTCCTAAAT
>NZ_JBFRGM010000063.1:0-424 GCF_052115345.1 Mesorhizobium sp. 2RAF21
CGCTTATAAAACGCTTTTGTGCGAAGTCTGTAGCTTGATTAAAGTTCGAGGTCGTGGTCTCGATCGTTGTTAATAATTGGTCGTGACGCTTGTTTCTCTCGTACTCTCTTTTCTCGATCTCTTCGAGCCTTTTCATCAACAAGTCTTGCTGACTCTGCAGCTTGTCGGCGACGCTCAAGCTCATTTGTGTCTTGGGCGAATTGGTTCCAATCTGATTGAGTGACGTCTGTATCTCGTTCAGTTGATTCATGACGGTTTGAAGTTGATCGTTTTGGCTGGAAGTTCGTGTTTGATTCGTATTTTTGTTGTTGTCGTTGTTGTATTTGTCTTTCAAAGCCATGTTGGATGCCTCCTTTATTGTAATCTTCGCCCAATTTACGCCCGCGTACTTTTTTATTTTCAGCTAAATGCCGATAGGTAATGC
>NZ_JBFRGM010000064.1:0-371 GCF_052115345.1 Mesorhizobium sp. 2RAF21
CAATATCTGCATCCCTTTTCACTTGAGCAATTCGCGGTTTTCCGAGAGCATCAAGATATCCATTTTTATCACGTACTTCTTTAATTGTAAAAGATACGATGATAAGACCCATTTTTGCTAAATCTTGTGAAGCTACGCGCTGTACCTCTTGAGAAAATTTATCGCGGTTTTTATAAATCTCTTCAACCGTCATAGAACCTAGTATAGAACGTAAATGCCCTTCAAGTACTTCTTTAGCCTCATTTTCACGGTCTTCCTTAGACTTCCCTAAAAATTGTTCTGCTGCTGTAGCAATTTCACCAATAGAACCGCCAATTTTAATAATTGCGGTACCATCTGCCATAACAGGTACTCCTTGTTCTGTATAAACC
>NZ_JBFRGM010000065.1:0-363 GCF_052115345.1 Mesorhizobium sp. 2RAF21
GCTATACACACAATGATACGGATCATGTACACAACCATATTGTGATTAATGCTATTGATCTTGAGACAGGGAAAAAATTTAACAACAATAAACAAACCTTACGTGATTTAAGAGATTTTAATGATGAGGTGTGTCGAGAACATGGTTTAAGCGTGCCAGAAAAAGATACAGCACGCTTACGTTATACGCAAACGGAAAAAGCGATTGCTGACCCTAATACGAAATCAACAGCCCAATATTCATGGAAAGATGAGATTAGAGAGGCGATAGACCAATCACAAGCAACGAATATGGATGAATTCAAAGACCATTTAAAGCAATATGGCATTACGATTGAACGTGTTACCCCCAAAAGCATTACCT
>NZ_JBFRGM010000066.1:0-357 GCF_052115345.1 Mesorhizobium sp. 2RAF21
GGAATGAGCTATGTGTTAGCTAACTATGTTAGCGAGTTGGTTGGTGGTTTGTTGGGATTAATCCCAACGAAGTACCAACTCAACAACACATTATGCTCCGTTGGTTCCAACCAAAAAGCAATTGGAATAAAGCATTAAAAATAGCCACTCAACAATTAAGTGGCTATGGAGGGTAAAAGAACTTTTTCATATTAAAAGATTTAATGATGTGTGGGGATGATGTTACATTTTCACTTTATCATTTATTTATTAACAGTGCATTTAAAAGTATTTAACGATGAGATTTTTTGGCTTTTTTGAAACGAGTGAAACGAGTTTCTTCTTGTCTTGATACTATAGGTAACTATTCCCGTATGG